>CAYZFW010000109.1:0-7552 GCA_964477615.1 uncultured Phycisphaeraceae bacterium
GCCTTCCGCCTTCCGCCTTCCGCCTTCCGCCTTCCGCCTTCCGCCTTCCGCCTTCTCAGCACTCAGCACTCGCTCCTCCGCACTCCCCTCATGCCCCTCCTCCACGCCCAATCCGTTCACAAGACCTACCGCCTCGGGCGGGTCAGCGTGCCCGTGCTGCGCGGCGCCTCGCTCGCGGTGGAACAGGGCGAGTGCGTCGCGGTGCTCGGCGCCTCCGGCTCGGGCAAGAGCACGCTGCTGCACCTGCTCGGCGGGCTGGATCGGCCCGATCGGCTCCCTCCCCATCGTGGAGAAAGCGCGGATGCGGGGTCTTCGCCGCGCGCACCGACGACGGCGAACACCATCTCCTTCAACGACCGCCCGCTCAACTCATTCTCCTCAATCGAACTCGACCGCTACCGCCGATCGCGCGTCGGCTTCGTGTTCCAGTTCTATCACCTGCTCCCCGAACTCTCCGTGCTCGACAACACGCTCATCGCCGCCATGATCCGCCACGGCCGGCTGGGCTGGCACCGCAACGGCGCCGGCACCGCCGCGCGGAAACGCGCCGAGCAACTGCTGTCCCGCTTCGGGCTCTCGCACCGGCTGAAGCACCGCCCCGTCGAACTCTCCGGCGGCGAGCGCCAGCGCGTCGCCATCGCCCGCGCGCTCATCAACCAGCCCCGCCTGCTCCTCGCCGACGAACCCACCGGCAACCTCGACCAGGCCACCGGCGCGTCCATCCTCGACGCCCTGATGGACCTCCGCCGCGAGCACAAGCAGACCATGGTGATCGTCACCCACGACGCCAACACCGCCGCCCGGGCCGACCGCATCGTCCGCCTTAAGGACGGTGTGGTGGTCCAGTGAACGCCGCGGCGGACATCGCCGACGCCGCAGTCATGACGTCGCCCCGCCGCGGGAGCGCCGCCGTTCTGCTGGGCATCTCGGGCATCGATGCCTCCGGGAAGTCCACCCTGGCGCGTGAGGTGAGCCGGGTGCTCACGGAACGCGGCGTGCCGCACGCCCTGCTCAGCGTAGACTGGTTCCACACGCCCGCCGACGTGCGGTTTCAGCCGCACCCGTTGCCCGCGCATGCCGCAGCACCCAGCGATCCGGGCGAGCACTTCTACCGCCACGCGTTCCGCTGGGATGACCTCTTCGACACGCTGATCGATCCGCTTCTTGCCAGCGGCTCATGCGATGCCGAGGTGGGGATCCACGACATGCGCACCGACCGCATCACGCCGAGGCGCATCGTGCACACCGGCGTGCGTGTCGTCGTGCTCGAGGGCATCTTCATCTTCAGGTCCGAAGCCGTGAAGCGATTCGACTTGCGGGTATGGATCGACTGCGCGTTCGAGACAGCCCTGCGGCGGGCGCTCGCGCGGAATCAGGAGGGTGTTGCGCCCGATTCCCTCCGCGCCGACTATCAACGGGTCTACTTCCCCGCCCAGAGATACCACATCGAGCGCGACAGGCCAGCCGAGCAATGCGACGTGATCCTCCGGTCTTCGGGCGATGCCTGATCCGAGCAGGACTCAGCGCCCGCCCAGCGTCTCGCTCAGCTCCCGCTTCGCGTCGGCGTCCATGTCTTTCCGCAGCACCAGGCGCGGGTTGTAGCGCTCGTCGTTGCCCACCCACAGCACCGCGTCGAGGTCGCTCCGCCCGTTCAGCCACTCACGCAGCCGCGTGCGGGCGTCTTCGTCTGCGGGGTTCGCGGTGCCGATCTGGCCCTTGGCGCCCGCGAGCATCTCGATCTCGGGTTCGTCGCTGCCGATGCCCAGCACGCAGTAGCCCTGCTCGTGCAGACGGTTCACCAGCAGGTCGGCCCGCTTGGCGAGCTTGGACTTCGAGCCCGCCGGGAGGAAACTCACCAGCAGCACACGCTCATCGCGGTTGCAAGGCGGCATGGCGGGCAGGGGCTCCTCCGCGTCGGGTGCCTGGGCAGCATCCCCGTTCGAAGCAACCTTCACCGTCGCAGGGCCGAGCGGTGCCTTCGTATCGATGTTGGTGAGGTCGGTCTTGGTCGTCAGCGCCTCCCACGCCGCCGAGGCAACGCTGGCGAAGGTCACGTCCTTGTTGTCGGTGTGGCGTGCATCAAGGATGGCTTTGGTGCGCCGGACCTGATCGTCCAGCCACGCGGCGCCCTGCTGCTCGCGCTGGCTGAGGTGGGTGCTAGCGCGGTTGTGAAGGGTCTGCAGGCGGCTCTCGATGGACTGCACGCCGCGGTCGGTGGCCAGGGTATGCTCGACTCGGGCATGCAGGTCGCCGGCGAGAGCGTTGAGCGACGCATCGCCCATGGCCGGGACCTCCGGCACTTCCGGGGCTTCCGGCACCACGGGCATCTCGGCTTCCGACGCGGGCGCGACGGTGACAATGGTGTTGCCCTCGGGCATGCCGTCGACGGCGAGATCAAAGCCCTCGGGCTGCTGGTTCCGCGCGGCGGTGCTCGAACCCCCGGTGCCGCGCGAGAAGAAGACCAGCCCGAGCGACAGCAGCACGACACCCACAGCGATCATCACGCCGGCGTTGGGACCGTTGTTGTACGAGCGCGTGGACGAAGCAAATCCGCGGTAGGGCCGGCTCTGGACGCGCTTCTGCGCGGCGGCGACGCGCTGGCGCGCCGCCTGCAGCTGCTCCGCCGCCGTGCGCCCGGGCGCGCGGGGCATGCGGTCGATCTTGACATTCCGGCGCGCCGGCGCGGTGAATGAGTCCTTGCCGACAACGACCCGCTCGCCCTCGACGCGGTACGCACCGGTCCACCAGTCCGTGATCGTCAGTCGCGGCTTGGGGCGACCGACCTTCGGCGCTGCGGCCCCAGCGGCAGGATCGGCCCGATACCCCTCGAGTGTGTCGCGTCCCATCGCTGCGGCCGCCGCGCCGGCGCCCACCGTCGCCTTGAACACAAAGCCCTGCGGCGTCTCGATGTCGATCCCGCCAACCGGAACCTCCGGCGTTGGCACCGGGGGCGGCGTCGTGCGCGCGAAGTTCACCGGCTCGATCTTCGGCTCAAAATCAGGCACGAACGCGGGCTGACCGCCGTCGCCCGCCGCGGCAGCGCCGCCCATGCTCGGCAGATCAATGGGCTTGAGCGCAAACGGGTCGCTCGCCGCGGCGATCACGCGCAGGTCCGCGAGCATGTCCTCCGCCGAGGCGTAGCGCTGGTGAAGCTCGGCCATCGAGCGCCGGATGACCCAGCGCAGGGCCTCGGGGCACGTCTTGGTGATCTGCGAGAGCGCGCCGTGGGCGGGGAACGAGTTCTCGATGATCGAGTACAGCACCGCGCCCACGCCGTAGAGATCGAACTTCACCCCGTCCACTTCGTTCACCTTCGCGCCACGGAGGGCCATGCGGACCAGCTCGGGGTCGCGGAAGTACTCCGTGCCGTGGGTGGTGAGGGTCATCGCGCTGCGCAGCGGCGTGACCAGCCCGAGGTCCACCAGGTGGGCCTTGCCCTCGTTCACGATGATGTTGTCGGGCTTGACGTCCTTGTGCCACAGACCGCCGCGGTGGTAGTACGAGAGCTCTGACAGCAGGTCGGAGACGTGCGCGAGCGCGCTGCCGAGTGTGCGCCCGCGCAGGCCCTCCATCCCCGCCTCGGCGTGCAGCTTCCGCGTTACCACGGCGAGGCTGTCGCCGGGCACGAACGGCATCGAGTAGTAGAAGCGCTCGTCGTTCAGTTCGTGGTCGAGGATCAGGCCCAGCTTGCGGGCCGATTCAAGGGCCCGGCTCTCACGCACGATCTGCGGCATCGTCGAGCCGTCGCGCAGCGAGAAACTCTTGATCACCACCTGCCCCACGTCGCCCCGCCCAGCCCGGGCCAGCGCGGCCTTCTTGCTGGGCGTCGGCTCCGCAACGTAGACTTTCGCGCCCGACCCGCCCGTGGGCAGCGAGCCGACGATCTGGTACCCGTCGAACTGCCCGACCTTCGCGGGCGGCGCATCGGCACCGGGGGCATGCCGCATCGCCTCGGGCACGCGCTTCTCGATGCCCTCGGTCAGACCGCCCAGCAGCAGCAGGCGCGATGGGTGCCCCAGCATCACGCGGAACACGCTCCGCCCCAGCATGTGGATCTCTTCGTGGATCGACTTCCCGTAGTGCGATGCCGCGCTCCACCGGCCGATCACCACATTCCCCACGGCGAACGGCACGAAGAACAGCGCCGTGATCAGTGCGCCCACCGCCCGCACCGAGTCCGTCACCACCCCGCGCACAAAAGTGAACACGTGGGCAATCAGCCAGCCCACGGCGGTGAAGAAGTTGCGGAAAAGCCAGCCGATGCCGCGGAACATCGGCACCGCCAGCATCACCGCACCGACCACCGCGACCACCGCCGCGATCAGGATCATGAGCCAGCCGAACTCCGTCGAACTCACGGCTTGCTTGATCCCTTTGATCGCCGCGTCGGGCTGCACCTGACGGGCCACCAGCGCGGGCGGCGACCACAGCACCGGCAGCAGGCCCTGCTCACGGGCACGCTCGTCCACAGCGCCCTCAGCAGGCGACGTGACGGGGGTGTGCAAGACGGCGGTCTGTTGGCTGTCGTTTGTCATTGTTGGCCCTCGCCGCGCTCCCGCAGGTGGATCTCCGCGATCGCGTCGTCAAAGAATGCGTCGTCGGCGTTGTTGGGCTTCAGGCTCAGGCCCTTTCGCTCGGCCTCCCCGAGCTCGTCGTCGGTGAACGAGTACATCTGGATCACTTCCGTGAGCCGGCGCCGGATCGCGTCGCGCACCTTCGCCAGCCGGCGGCTCACCGTCGGCTCACTGGTGCCAAGCGCATCGGCCACCTGCTTCCCGCTCTGCCCGTCGAAGACGCGCATGCGGTAGATGGTGAAGTCCGTGAAGTCGCTCTCTTTCTCGACGAGCTTCAGCGCGGCCCGCACCTTGGCGCGGAACATCGCGGCCTCGTACTCCGCATCGGGCGGAGCCCCCCCGGCGCTGACCATCCACGACTCATCCAGCGCCGCAGACTTCTTGCCCCCGCCGCGCTTCTGCGCCGTGCGCCGGTCGATCTCGTCGCCCAGCGTGTGTTTCGCGATGGCCAGCAGCCACGTGGAGAACCGGGCCCCCCGCGCCGGGTCGTAGCGGTCGATCGAATCCGAAAGGGCGGCAAGGGTTTCTTGGGAAAGGTCGCGGACCGTTTCCACCCCCACGCGCCCCTTGCCCCACTTCATCAGTTGGGCCCGCAGCACCGGCCCGAACGTTTCCCAAAGTTCGAACCACGCCGCGGAATCCCGCGCCCGCAGCCGGTTGACGAAGGTGGTGGTAAGGCTGTTGAGCATGGGGGTGGGGGAGGAAGGACCGGGAGAAGGAGCAATAAGCGCAATGACATTATTGACGCGGGAAGCGCCTTGTTCGGAAGCACGGGGCGTGCCATTCCACTCGTGCCTTGTGGGGCACCGAACGGGGGCCGAAATGATCGTTCCAGACCGCCGGCGGCGGGGTTTCATCGCCCGTCGCCGACAACTCGAGACTGGCCGACCGCCATTTCTGCAGTCGTTCGGCGACTTGTCGCCTGCCTTGCGTGTGACTCACGTCAACCCAAGCCGGGTGCGCAGACTTGCGTGCGCCTGCGACCCCACCGCTAGCAACATGGCATACAACGGAAGCGTACCGATCCCGTCGGCATCCTCCGACGGCTCGACGGTCGACGTTGTCGCCGCAGACACGAGAAAACTCCTACCACGAAACACCGGGAACCGGCGCTGCAGCGCGAGCAGCCCGCGCCGGTGATGGCGTGCGCTCGCCGTGATCTCGAAAGCGATCGGTCCATCGGCGTCGTCGTAGATCAGGTCCACTTCTTCCGAGCCATCGCGCCAGTGGTAAAGCCGTGTTCCTCGCTGCAGCGCCAGCGTGTTGAGGTGAGACGCCGCGGCATTCTCAACAAGGAACCCTCTCTCCGCCGGGTCCGTCGATGGGGCCAGCCCCCGCTGCAGCGCCGCATTGCGGACCGCCCCGTCGAGGAAATACACCTTTCGCCCCCGCCTCTGGACTTGTTCTTCCGTCTTTGCGTAGTTCGGGAGGGTGAAAATGAGATACGCCATCTCGAGGTAGTGAACGTACTGCTGGACCGTCGGCCTGCTCTTCTCGGTGATCTGCGCGAGGTTGGCGGTGTTCATCTGCCCGCACATCTGCCCGGCGAGGATGTACAACAGCCGTTCAAGGGTCAGGGGATCACGGACATCGAACACCTGGGGGATGTCCATGCCCGTGACGCGCTGCACAGCCTCGGATCGAAGCACCTGCTGCGAGCGGATCAGTTCGCTCTGCATGTCGTCGGCGTTGAACGCGCTGAGCAGTTCCGGGAATCCGCCGATCAGCAGAAAGACATCCAGCCACCGATTGAGCGTGGGGGCGTCGTACTTCAACCCCACCGCCACTCGCAACGCATCGAAGAGCGATCCGTGAGCACCGACCGACGGGATCGGCACCCCACGAAGGTCGAGAAACTCAGCGAATGTGTACGGCGTGAGGAACTGCTCGGCCCATCGACCGATCCCGCTCTCAACCGTCCGGCCACGCAGCGCCGCAGTTGAACTCGACGTCGCGACGACTCGAACCGGCCACCGCTCGTCATAAAACGTCTTCAGCCACTTATCCCACTGTTGAGCGTAGTTGACCTCGTCGAGGAAGAGAAACAACGGGAGTTCGACGGTCGGCTTTTCTCTCACCATCAGCGATCTGACCCAGCGGTCAAGACCAAAGTCCATGAACAGCGGGTGGTCGAGTCGCATGAACCAAAGGCGCTGGACCGGGACGCCCTCATCGATGAGGCGTTGTATGGACTGGTACATCGAAACCGTCTTGCCAACCCGCCGCGGCCCGAGAACGACCTGGTACCGAGCTGGTGGCCCGATCATGGTGCGCCAGAGCTCTTGCGCGAGCGGGCGGAGGCGAGTGAATCGGAGGGATTCGGGCACCCGTCCGAGGTGCTGCCATGGATTCTGGCCCACGAGTGCGTCCAGATAATCCTGGCGAGTCGGTTTCCATGTGGCATCTGCCATGGACAAACTATACATACTGATCTATAGTTTGTCAATCGTATTTGGCATTTCCCGCGAATCATGCCAGCTGTCGGCCTCGAACTGTGCATTTCCCGACGCAGCCGAAGCAATGGCACAGATTACTCGGCGAGCCAAGTGAAGCGACGATCACGATGGGCTCGAACTATCGCGCATCCCGCTTCAGCGCCGCCACCTTGTCCAGCTTCTCCCACGTAAAGGTCTCGTACTTCTTCCCGTTCACAGTCACGCTGCCGGGGGTGCGCCCGAAGTGGCCGTGGCTGGAGGTGGGGGAGTAGATGGGGGTGCGGAGGTTGAGGCTCTCGATGATGCCCCGCGGCGTCAACTTGAAGTTCTTGCGGATCGCGGCCTCGATGGCGTCGGTATCGACGGTGCCGGTGCCGAAGGTGTTGACGTGGACGCTGGTGGGCTCGGCGACGCCGATGGCGTACGAAAGCTGGACTTCGCAGCGTTCCGCCAGCCCCGCGGCGACGACGTTCTTGGCGATGTAGCGGGCCATGTACGCGGCCGAGCGGTCGACCTTCGTGGGGTCCTTGCCCGAGAAGGCGC
>CAYZFW010000110.1:0-7521 GCA_964477615.1 uncultured Phycisphaeraceae bacterium
GGGGCTGACGAAGCGGCAAGAGCTGTGTTTGCCGCCATGCGCCAGCAGGTCGCCAAGAAGCTCGTCGAGATGGTCAAGGTTGACATGCCCAAGAACGTCTCGGCCCGCCAGGCCGAACGCAGCCTCGCCCGCGCCCGCATGGAACTCGCCTACCGCGGCGTCGACCCCGTCGAGATCGAGAACCGCATCGCCGAATACCGCTCCGGCACCATGGAGCAGGCCGTCGCCGAGCTCAAGCTCTTCTTCATCATGCAAAAGGCCGCGGCCCAGTTCAACGTGCAGGTGACCGAGGACGAGGTGAACGGGCGCATCTACCAGATCGCCATGGAACGCCGCGTCCGCCCCGACAAGCTCCGCGCCGAACTCATCCAAACCAACCAGGTCGGCATGGTGGTGCAGCAGGTGCGCGAGCACAAGGCGATGGACGCCCTCCTCGCCCGCGCCAAGGTCACCGAGATGCCCCTCGAAGAGTTCAACAAGCTCGCCGGCGAAGGCAAGATCTGATCCGCGCGTGAGAACCGGGCGTCCCCCGGGCTCACTTTGGCCAATGAAATCCCCACCCAAGCCCACGCCCAAAGCGTGGGCTTTTTCACGCGCCTCCGCTCACGCCGCCCTCCAGCACCCGCAGCAGCCCCGCGTTGGCTCGCAGCCGATCCGCGGTTGCCTCTTCGGGCGAGACCAGCGGAACCCCAACGCGCCGCGCCAGCGCCGCCGACCACGCGCAGTACGAACTCGCGGGCATCGCGACGTCTGCCGCGTGCATCAGCAGCGGCGGTGGTGTGTCATCGATGACGATCCGCCACGCCCCATGATGCCGACGCGTGAACCGCACCGCCCGCTCGAGCTGTGCCGCACGCGAGGGCACGACGCCGACGAGCCGGTGCCCCGCCACCGCCATCACGCCGCAGTGAAAGATGAACCGCCGCGCATCGATGAGTGAGGGATGATCCGCCAGCGCCAGCAGAACGCGCTCGCCGGGCTCGACATTCCACGCCGCTCGCAGAGATTCCGCCGCTCCCGCCTCCGCCGCGCTCCCGCTCGACACAGCCCGGTCGAGCGCCGCGATTGGCACGACCCCCGCCTCCGCCGCCGCCAGCCCGAGCTGCGCCGACCACGCATCGCGCACCGCGGCACACGAAAACGAAACACCCTCGCCGCTCCGGCGCATCGCCCGCACCGCGAGCGCATCCGAAAGCGGCCCCACAACCAGCGACGACGGCGCGGACCCTGGTGGAACGGAAAGCGTCACCCGCACCGGCACCCGCGGAAGCGCCAGCCGCGCCGCCGCGAGCGCCCCCGCCGACCACGCATGAACCCGATCGACCTTCGGCGATAGCCCCGTCGCAAACCCCCGAAGCGCCGCCCACGCCAGCAGCGCCGACCCCAGCGGCGGCACGATCAGCCGGTCAGCCTCCAGCCCCAGCGCCCGCAAGGCCCGCGCATCGCGTTCACCCCCGATCACCACCACCAAATCACCCGCACCCCGAGAGGCCAGCAGCGGCGCAACCATCGCCCACGATGTGCCGGCCCCTTCGAGAATGTGCAGCGTCCGCTCCATGCAGCGAGCACGAGCGTACCCAATCTCTCGATTCCGTGGACGAAACCCCAAGACTCAGGAAGCGGCGCCCCTCAGCGCGGCTTCAGCGCTTTCTTCACTTCCTCAATCAGCTTCTCCGCCTGGAACGGCTTGAAGAGCACGCACTGCAGCCCCTCCTGGCTCGCGCGCACAATCGAGTGGTGCGGGTCGTACCCAAAGCCCGTCATCAGGATCACCGGGACGTCCTTGTCGAACTTCTTCGCCGACGCGAACACCTCGTACCCCGTCTTGTCGCCCATGCTGATGTCCGAGACGACCAGGTGGTACTCGCCCGGCGCGGCGGCCTCGATCGCCGCGATGGCCGTCTCGCCGCTGTCAAACATGCTCACGACGCAGCCGCGGGCCTGCAGCAGGTCGCGCACCGTTTCGCGCATCACCTGCTCGTTGTCCGCGACAAGCACACGCCGGCCTTCCAGCAGCGGGTCCACGCGCGTATCGGCGAGCGCCGCCTCGATGCCCAGCAGCGTCCGCGGCCCCGAGCCCGCGTCCTTCACACGCCGCCGGATCGCCTCGACATCGCGCAGAATTCGGTCCAGCGCCCGCGCCGATTCCCCGGAAATCCCCGGCGCATCCTTCAAACGCTGTGCCTCGGCCACCAGGTCGTTCAGCGGCTCAGAAATCTCCCCCTGCACCGCGCCCGCCGCGGTCTCGCGCGTCGTGTACCGCTCCACCACCAGCAGGTTCAGGAAGTGCAGCGCCACCGCGATGTAGTGGGCGTAGATCTCCGCGAACTGCCGGTCCGTCTCGTTGAAGTCGCGCAGACGCGAACTCTCGACGTTGAACACCCCGATGGTTTTGTCGAATAGCCGCAGCGGCACCGTCAGCGACGACCCCGCCTTCTCCATCCCCGTGACGTACCGAGGGTCCTTCGACACGTCCGGACAGATGTACGACACACCCGTCGCGCCGACCAGACCCGAGATGCCGTTGCCCTCGGACTTCGCGAACAGCTCGATGGCGATCGCCTCCGGCGGCAGGCCGCGGCTCATCACCAGGTCGAGTTTTCCGCTCGACTCGTTCAGCAGCCGCACCGCGTAGTGGTCAAAGTGCAGCAGGTCGTGCGCGTACCCCGACACCTTGGTCTCGAGGAATGAAAGCCGCTCCGCGACGTGCATCTTCTTCACCACGTCCACGTCGAAGTGCATCAGTTCCTGACCGGCCCGCTCGATCGCGTGCATCTTCCGCGCCAGCCGCTCCCGCGCCGACACGTCACGCACCACAGCGGCCACCTGCGGCGAGACTTCCGGCAATGTCGCCGCTGGCGCCGCGCCGTCACCCGCCTCGGGCCGCGCCGCGCCGGTCCACCCTTCGGGCATCACCGGCGAAAGAAACACCTCGTAGAACCGCCGCCCCCGCCCGAAACTCACCACCAGCCGCCTGGGCCGAAGGAACCGCCCCGTGGGGTCCTCTTCCAGTTCCGCCTTGAACCGCGCCCCGGCGAGTTTGCAGAGTTTCCCGACGCGCCGCCGCACCGAGTCGTGACACGCGTCGAACAGATCGTTCGACCACACACGCCGGCCGTTGGAATCACTGAGAACGATCCCCTCGCCGATGGCGTTCAGGAGCAGGCTCGACTGCCGACCCACCAGGTCCCGCTCCAGCGGCATGAAGTCGCCCGCCGCGGCCATCACCGCGTCAAACGGTGCCGACGCCAGCCGCTCGCGTGCCTCCTGCGCCGTGGGTGCGGGCACGACATCGAACCGGTTGCCCAGGGCCGAGGCGATCGCGCTCGCGTCCACCCCGGGACCGCCCAAGACGAGCAACCTTGGTCGAGTTCTGGACATCGAGTGCCTGCGTGGCGCCGGCCGGAGTTGCACCCCGGATTTCCTTTGTTCCGGTCCGAGTGGTCATCCTGACCGCCGCGCGTTCTCACCGCCTCCGATAGGAAAGTCTACCGCCAATGTTCGGTCAGGGTGTGGGTGCGGTTCGCCCAACTGTGGGCGGACCTCGCGCTGAGGCGAGCGAATACCTAGCGAAATCCGTACGAGTGCGCCGAGATGGTCCCGACCCACGCGAACCTCCGATGATGGAAGCCCGAGAACCGCCGAAACCCATCGGCGTCGATGTCCACGCGCACCGCACCGCACCACACCCCGTGATCCGCCTCCACCATGTCGAAAAGCGCTTCGCCCGCGTCCACGCGGTGCGCGGCGTCACCCTCGACATCGAACGCGGCCAGGTCGTCGGCGTCCTCGGGCCCAACGGCGCCGGCAAGACCACCACTATCCGCATGATCGCCGGCCTCCTGCCACCCTCGGCGGGCACGGTCAGCGTTGCGGGCCTCGACAGCGTCGCCGACTCACGGGCTTTGCGCGCCCGGATCGGGTACATGCCTGAGGCCGCCCCGCTCTACCCCGAGATGAAGGTCGTCTCGTATCTCCGCTACCGCGCCGGCCTCTATGACATCGCCGGGCGCGATCGCGCCGCGGCGGTCGAGCGTGCGGCAGACAAGTGCCAACTCTCAGAGGTGCGCCACCAGCGCATCGGCACCCTCTCCAAGGGTTACCGCCAGCGCGTCGGCCTCGCCTCGGCGCTGCTGCACGATCCCGAAGTCGTCATCCTCGACGAGCCCACCAGCGGCCTCGACCCCTCGCAGGTCGTCGAAGCTCGCTCGCTGATCAAGGAACTCTCGGGCCGGCGCACCATGCTCGTCGTCAGCCACATCCTGCCCGAAGTGGAACGCACCTGCGACCGCATCGTCGTCTTCGCGCGGGGCCGCGTCCGTGCCGACGGCCACCCGGCACGCCTCGTGGGTCAAAGCACGGCGGCCCGCCGCGTGATCGTTGAAGTCCGTCACGCCGGCAACGCCGCACACACAGAGATTCCCGGCGTTCCCGGCGCGCTCGCCTCGATCCCCGGCGTCGAACGCGCCGAGGCCGCGCCGTGCGAGGGGGGGGCCGAACACGAAGCCTGGACCCGCTGCACACTCACGTTCCGCGCAGACGGCGGCACCGCCAACGAAGACGCACGCCCGATCGTTCATGCCGCGTGCGTCGCCGCAGGCCTGACCGTGCGTGAACTGCGCCATGCCACGGCATCGCTCGAAGAGTTCTACATCCGCACCGTTGAGGCCGCGGGCGAGGAGGCACGCCCGTGAGGCCGCTGCTCACCATCGCGCTCCGCGAGTTCCTGTCGTACTTCCGCGCCTCGATCGGCTGGGTCGTGATCGCCGCGTTCCTGTTGCTCTCAGGGCTTACCGTCGCCTTCACCACGATCCGCCCCGGTGAGCCCGCGACGATGCGCGATTTCTTCGCCCTCTCGCACTGGCTTCTGCTCATGGTCGCCCCCGCCGTGTCGATGCGTCTCCTCTCCGAAGAGCTCCGCACCGGCACCATCGAGCCGCTGATGACCGCTCCCGTCTCCGACTGGCATACCGCCTTCGGCAAGTTCATCGGCGCGATCATGTTCCTCGTCGCCATGCTGCTCCCTACGCTGGCGCACGTCGGCGTCCTGGAGTGGATCGCCAACCCTGAGTACGGGCCGATCCTCGCCGGTTACGTCGGCCTCATGCTCGTCGGCACGCTCTATCTCGCCGTCGGGCTGTTCATGTCCAGCCTCACCGCGAACCAGATCGTCGCGTACCTCGGCACGCTGTTCCTGTTCCTGCTGGTGTTCTTCGGCGCTTCGCAAGGCGCTCGCCTGCTTGGCCCGCCGTGGGATTCGTACCTCATGGCCGCCGCGCTGGCTCCGCGCATCGAGGACTTCGCCCGAGGCGTGATCGACACACGCCACGTCGTCTTCTTCCTGTCCATCTCCGCCTGGTTCGTCGTCGGCGCGGTCGTCAGCCTTGAGAGCCGGAGGTGGCGATGAGCACCGAGAACACGCCGTCACCCGCAGGCCGCGGCGAGTCCGACGCCCTCGTGCGGCGCACACGCTACACGCTGCGCACGCTCGTGCTCATCACCGCCGTGACCGCCGGCGTCGTCTTCACGCTCATCCTCGGGCAGCGGTGGGGGGCCCGCGTTGATCTCACCGCCACTCGCGAGCACACGCTCTCGCCGCGAACGGTCGGCATCCTCGCGTCACAGACCGAGCCCGCGCAGATTGTTGTGAGCGCCAACGTCTCGAACGTCGATGCCCGCTCATGGGAGCGCGTCACCGACATGCTCAAAGAGTTCGCCCGCGTGTCCGGCAAGGGCGGTGCGAGCGCCGCGGTCCGCCTCATCGATTCCGGCAGCGGCAGCGCCGGGGAGCAGGCTGCGGCTGTGGTCGCGGAGATCGCGGCCCGCGATGCCGACGCGGTCGCGCGTCAACGAGCGGTGCTCGCCGAGGTGAGCACCACGCTCGCTGGCGTCGCGCCCTCCCTCGCCTCCATCGCCGAGCAGGTCACCGCCCGCGCCGACGCTGCGCCCGACGCGGTCCAGAAAGAGAAAGCGCTCCAACTCGCCGCCGCCCTCCGCGTCGGGGCCAAGGACGCGCCCGAAGCCAGCGAGCGCGTCCGCGCCGCCATCGGCGACGACAAGACCGGACTCCCCGAGGCCGACACCGCCGCGCTCGCCGCCGGTCCGCTCATGCTCGGCGCACTGAAGGCCCTCGACGAAGCCGCCGCCATCTCACCCGCCATCCCAGGACTTTCCGCACTTCGCGACCGCGTCGCCGTCGCCAATGACGCGCTCCGCGGCGTACGCCCCCTCGAAGCCCTCAGCGTCCGTCGGGCCCTCGCCGAGCGGCCGATGGTCATCGTGTACAACAGCCGCGCCACGAGCGCGGTGGACTTTGACACGCTGTTTCCGAGGTCGGGCGCGACCGCCGGCACACCCACCGCGACGCCGCTCTTCGTCGGCGAAGAACTCCTCGGCACCGCTGTCGCCTCGCTCAACGTCGAGCGCCGCCCCATCCTCGTGCTCGTGCACGCCGAGCGCGAGCGCCTCCTCGATGACTCCGGCCGTCCGACCTCTTCCACATCGAACGCCGTCGGCAAGCTGCTGGAGCGTCTCTCGCTGCGCCGCGTCGACATCGCCGAGTGGCCCGTGGCTCTCGACCCCGCTCGCCCCGTGCTCACCAAGCTCGACGCAGCGGGCGTCCGCCCGGTGGTGTGGTTCGTCCTGCCGGCTCCAGCGCGCACGAGCGCCGACCCCCGCCGCGGTGCCTCGCTCGCCGACCGCCCGCAGCGCGTCCAGCGACTCGCCGATGCGCTCCGCACGCTGCTCGATGCCCGCGCGAATGTCCTGCTGGCCCTCGAGCCCAGCGAAATGCCCGCCGTCGGCGAGCCCGACGCGCTCACCGAGCCCCTGAAGCCTTGGGGCCTCCGCCCCGACACCGCCCGCCCGCTGCTCGAGCGCATCGGCACGCCGCGCGGCCCCGCCGTCTCGGCGTACCAGACCCTCCGCGCCTCCGAGCCCGGTTCATCCATCGGCGCCGCCCTCTCGGGTCTCTCCCTCATCCTGCACTGGCCGATGCCCGTCGAGATCGAGCAAGCGCCGGGGGTGCGTGCCTCCCCCGTGTTCATGGTGCCCGGCTCCGCCCAAGTGTGGGGCGAGTCGTCGTGGCTCCCGCTGCGGTACGCGAACGTCCGCCAACCATTTCAGGCTCTGATGCCGCCCGAACTCCCCGCGCCCGAAACGGGGCGCGACCGCGTGGGCACGCAGGGCTCGCCCGTGGTGGTGGCGGCCGAGCGCGACGCGCCCTCCACGACTCCGCAGCCCGCCCCGCCGCAGCGGCTGGTGGTCGTGGCCGCGCCGGGCTGGTTCGAGGACCTCTACACACAGGCCTCGGGCACCGTCGACGGCCGGCGCGTGTGGGCGTTCCCCGGCAACGGCGAACTCTTCGAGTCGTCGTTCCACTGGCTGGCGGGCCTGGACGAACTGATCGCCCCCAGCCCGCGGATTCGAGACGTTCCCCGCATCGAACCGATGACAGAAGCGAGGCTCGGCACGATCCGCTGGCTGCTGATCGGCGGCCTCCCCCTCCTGGTTCTGGGCGTG
>CAYZFW010000111.1:0-7495 GCA_964477615.1 uncultured Phycisphaeraceae bacterium
GAACATGAAGAGCGAGACATCTTCGTCGGTTGGGTTCAGGAGGGCGTGGAGATAGCCGGTCTTGCACAACGACAGGTCACCGGGAAGCATGGTTCGGACCTCGAAGGCCTGTTGGCGGTGCGGGAACTCGCACCAATCGCCCATGAGCATGAGGCCGCGGCCCGCCAGAAGCATGAACACTTCCTGATTGTCACGGTGGCGGTGGATGCCGATGCAGCAGTTGGGCTTGAGGATGTGGAGGTCCATGTAGTCGACAGCGAGGAAGCTCTCGCGTCGGCGCTTTGAGCGCGGGTCCGGGGTCTTCCGTTCGTGGACGGGCACGTCGAGCCAGTCGGCGTCGTAACTCCAAGGCGGGAGATCGCGGCCCAGTTCGGTGAGCGTGTCCGGACCGAGGTCGGCGCGGCGGCGTTCTTCGTGCTTGAAGTAGTTTGAGAAGAGGTTACGGAACTCGAGGAAGCCGACGCCGCCGTGGGGGTTCGGGCTGACGCCGACCGAGAGGTAGCTGCGCCACCCGCGAAGTGGCATGGAGAACTCATAGACATGGTTCCTGGCGTCGCGGGAGTCCCAAACGGTCTCGTCGGCGCTGGCCCATGCCAGTTCGATGCGGAGCGGTCTGAGCGGGTGCATCGCGTGCTCTGGAGCGCGGCTCCAAAGGTTGAGCGGCTGCCCGTCGCGCACGGCTGCTTCGCGCTCCTGGTGGAACAAGACGCCTTGAAAATCCGAGAGAGAGCCCTTTATCAGGCCGGCATCGATGAGCAGTTCGCCGCGTGCGAGTGCGTCCCGGCCCGCCTGGTCGATCATGGGGGCCACGTCCGGGTAAGGGCAGCCCCAGATCTCCAACTCGTAGCGCCCGGTGGCTTTGCAGTAGGGCACGCGGAGGAGCCTGCTCGACGGGGTGTTCCCGACTCTGAGATGCAGTTTCAGATGGTCGGTGGTGTCCTTGCCGGCTTTGCGGATGGGCGAGCGGTCGGACACCGCGTAAGCGACACGGACGAACGGGAACGACTCGTCACCGACCTGAACGTAGCCTCGCAAGACGGCGCTCTCGCAGAAGCGGAACCCGGCGATGTTCTGCTTCTGAAAATCGTCCTTGAAGTCCGAGGCGGCGATCAGGTCTCTTGCGGTGACGGTCGCTTCATCGAAGACCATGCCCGAGGGCCCGTGGAGTTCGAGGTCTCGGAAAGGGAAGAGGTACTGGAGCGACTCGGGGCGATAGAAGCCCCTTCCTGCGGCAAGGCGCGAGTCCTCCACCGCGCGCACGACGCGCCAAAGCGGGTTGTTCTTCGAATAATCCGGCGGGGGGACGCCGGGTCGAACACGCACCGTGTTGATCTCCATGCTTCGACTCCTCTCTTAGCTGCTGTGGTACAGGAAGGCCACGAAGCGAAGGTCAGACGGTCCGTTGTTCCGAATACCGTGGATACCGCCGCTCTTGGTGAAGATGACGGAGCCCTTTTTGACGGGGACGGGGTAGCACATCTTCACGCCCACGCCGAACACGTCCTGCTCGACGGGTTGGTCGCTGACGCCCATTGCTCGGAGCTGCTCCGGCAGGCCCGGGTCGTCGTTGATGCTCATGAAGGCGGTACCCTCGCCCTCCGTGATGTAGTAGAGCTCTTCCGAGCCGACGTGCTGGTGTGTGCCCTCGACAACGCCCGGGCGGAGATGTACCTCGTGGAAGAACACCAAGGACCCTCCGAGTTCCTGCTGCAAGACCCAGCGCATGTCAACGATGTTGTTCTGGTCCTTGTCTGCCAGCCGGTGCTTCTGATCCATCATGGCGTCGCGGTAGCGGACGGGCTGGATCGCAGAGATGTCACGGATGAACCAGCCTCGCTGGAAGTCGATGGTGTAAGAGCCCTCGAAGACGGTGTTGCGCGGGCTGCTGGGTTGCGGCGTGATTGGTACCTGCACATTCCGTTGATAGGAGTTGTCCCAGGCGGGGTTCATCACCGGGTACCCGGAGGGCTCTGCGAAAAGGCTCTCTCGCAACGACAAGCGCACGCGCCTGATGTTCCGAGTGTCCGCCAGGTAGGGTGCCAGGACGGGCGACGCGGTGATTGATCCGTCGAAGCCCATCTGGTCGAGCACCTGCCAATCGTGGTTGGTGCCCGCAGGCGGCTCCAATTCACTCCACAACTCGGCCTGGTACGCCCCGATCCAGGGGCAGTAGTTCAGGCGTAAGAAGGTGAAGACGTAGTTCGACTCCGAGTCGTCGAGGCCCGGCGGGAGGATTCCGATCCGAGCAATGACATTGGACTGCACGAAGCGGCCCCGTTCCCTCACCGCCTCGGTCAATCTGCCGGCGCGATACTCGACGCGCAGAAAGTCCGCGGTGCGGGTTCTATCCAGGAACACTTGACCCTTGAGGATGTTCATGTCCGCCTTGCCGCGGACTTCCTGCACGTTGTAGCGGTACCTCGGGCTGCGTGTGGCGTTGAGATACTCGGCGTGATAGATGCGATCCGGGAAGAACACCACGTGGAAAATGAGGTTCTGCGGGTCGGTGATCACCGAATCAAAGTGCTGGGCCATGGTGTCGCTCCTTGTGGTTCACAGCACGCCGTCGTTCAACAGCAGGTCCGCGACGCGGAAGGCGTTCGCCTGGATCGTCAATGTGGGGTTGGCCCCGCCGGACGTCGGCATGAAGCTCCCGTCGGTGACGTAGAGGTTGTCTGCATCCCAGACACGGCACTTCGGGTCGAGCACCGACTGCTGGCGAGTTGAGCCGAAGCGGCATCCGCCGAGGACGTGGTTGGCGATCCGCACGCCGTTGCCGTACACCGAGCCGGACTCGAGTGCCTGCCCCGACGTGCCGACGCCGGCGTCAAGGATGGCTCGGCAGAAATCGGCCATGACGTTCATGACGTGGCCATCGTGAACGTGCCAGTCTTTGATGACGTGCGCGACCTTTCGTCCCCACTGATCGCGGTGGTCGCCGAGTTGGACGCGGTTCTCGAGCCGAGGCAGTTGGTTGGCCATGAAACTGACGGAGAGCCTTCTGCCCCAGTCCTGCTCGAGCCAGGCGGACATGGCGTCGGCGCGAAGATCGAGGTCGTCCATGAAACCGCGCCAAACGGAGTCCAGGTCGGCGCTGCGATGGTTGGCCGCGAGGCTGATGGGAAGTGCCTGATCGGAGGTGTTGTTGTAGATGGCGCCGCCGGCCCACATGCCGTTGGCCTTCAGGAAGTTCGGCTCGGTGCAGCGGTCTGTCGCCCAGTCGCTGTCGAGCGAGATCGACTTGTCGAAGCGGTCGGGGACGCGGACCTCTGCTCCGCCGAAGCAGTGCGTCAGGAAGAACCTCCCGAGGAGGCTGTCGCTCTCCTCATAGCGGACGAGGCTGCCGAAGCCCGGGCGATCGTTCTCGGCCGAGAGCATGAGCAGTCGAACGGTCTCGATCGCCGAGCAGGCAACGACGACGACGCGTGCTGCGATGCGGTGCTCCATTCCGATCGCGTCGCGGTATACGACGTGGGTCACGCGCCGGCCCCGGCTCACGAGGTGGGTCACATTGCAGTTGCAGCGGACGACCAGATTGTTGTCCGCGGCTTCTGTCGCGCGGAGTGCAGGGCGGAGGAGTGCCACCCACGTGTTCGACTTGTAGCCCATCGGGTCGCCGTAGCGGTTCACGAAGCCCGACTTGGGAGCCTGGAGTGCGCGACTGACGGTTCTGCCGCTGGGTGCGTGGTCTTCCGTGATGACGGCCAGCGGTGTGCGATATGGCATGCACTTCATGGCGACCATGCCGAGCCTGGCGTACTCGCTGATCGGGTTGGGCTCCATGGGCGTTTGATACGGCACGCCGCGCTCCGGTTTGAAGGGCTTGGCCTGACCCGGCACCGTTCCGTTGATGCCCAGCCGGGACTCCGTCAAGTGGTAGTACGGCTCCATCTCGGCGTACGAGACCGGCCAATCGATCACGTGATCAAGGGTGTCCGGTGGTGTTCCGGGCGCCAGGTCGTAGCCACGCGCGTCGTTGTATGACTTGAGTCGGAAGTCGTCTTCCGTGAAGCGCAGCGAGACGGCCCCGTAAAGCTGCGTCCCGCCGCCGATCACCTGAGCCGTATACCCCTCAAGGGTGGCGGCCTTGAGGTGCTCCTGCCCCGGCCTCGAGTAGAGATGAGGTTCGTCGTTCAGGTCGGGCTCGACACGCCCGGAGTAGAACGCCGAACCGGTGTTGATCACTCCCGGCACGGCAAGGATTCGCTCGTGCCCGACGTTGAACAGCTCGTCCCTCTTGAAGTCGCTGGGGCTGCTCTCGCCTCGCTCCGATTGGGTGCGGAGCATCGGCCCCTTTTCAAGGACAAGCACGCGCACCCTCGGAGCGCCGCCGCGGTCTGCGAGCGCGGCGGTAACCGCCACCGGCGCGCCGCCGGCCCCGCTGCCGATCACCACGATGTCGAAGCTCTCATCGCTCATGGCTCTCCCACGGTCGGATCATCCCTTGTAGTCCGCGCTTTGGCCCAGAGGCGGCTCCATGATCCGCTTCCAGTCAAACCCGGGGCCGCCCGATGCCCCGAACCGATCATCCAAGTACTTCCAGGCCAGGCCTAGGGCATTGCCGCCATACTTCGGGTGCGCGAATGCGCCCGTCCATACGTGCCGACGGAGCACGTTGAAAAAGTACCTCGGGTCGCCGTACTTGTGGAACTGCCAGCCCGACTGTCCAAGCCGGCCCTGCGAGCCCGAGCTGATCGCCAGGTCGGTGTAGAGCTCCAAGAACATTTCCTTACTCATGCTCCCGATATCGTCGTACGGGTTTCGCCGACGAAGCACCCCGTCGATCATTTCGAGTCCAAGCTGATAGGTGACCAGATGGTGACGTTCCTGACACGCCACCAACTTGTCAATGAAATTGACCACTCCAACGGAGACGTCGAGCCGGTCCATCCGCCGGATCATCGGATCCTGACCTTCCCGACTGAGAAACTGCCGTGCGTCGCTGTCGTTGAAGGGCAGCAGGTGGCGCACCAGCCGGTCCAGGAGCGTCAGTTGCCATCGCTCGAACGAGAGGGGTTCTGTGCAGTACCAAGTGAAGAAACGTGACCATACATCGCCGCTGTCCAGCGTCACCCGCTGGGGGTTTACCGGGTCGAGCAAGCCCACATCCCCCACGATAAACCTGTAGCGATGGACTTGCCCCAACGGAACCGTCACCTGTAACGCCCACAGCGATTCCTGAACTCGCTGCATTGGCATCCGACGCCAAGACTCGTTCGCCGAGCAGCAGACCGATGGTGCTTGTCCGCGCGCCCATGACGGGGCCAGACGATCGTCCCAGAGGAACATCACTGAATTGTGTCGGTCGTCGGCCCTCTCGATGACGGGCCACCTCCAAGATTCGGGGATCGCCGCGCCCGGGCTCAGCAATCGACTGAGCACCGGCGCGGCGGAGTTCATGACGCGTTCAAGATCCAAGTTCATCCAACCACCTCAACACGAACGGTACCCAACAAAGGTACACCAATTGGACCTCCGCTGCCAATCCCGTCCGGCGAGTCCCCGCGCGAGGCTTGCGCAGAATCTTCACCCAATCATCACTTGTTCTCGCCGAGGTCGGTGCTTCCGAGAATCAAAGGCCACGTGAAATGGACGAGCAGTCACCTGCAGGCGTCACATCGAGCCAAGTCAGTTCGGTCAGGGCATCGTGGAGATCTGAGCTCAAGGCAGGGAGATCAAGACAGGCGACACTATTCGGCACAGCGCCATCACGGGCTGAGGAATGGACCCTTTGGGTGCGATGAACCGGTGGCGGGGACTCGGCAGGCTAAAGCGGTTTCCCTTCGAACGTAGCGCCGTTCGGCGCGGCGGGAATTGTGGCGTTTGGTCGATAGCGTTGTCCTGCGCCGCGGAGCGGTCGTGGAGACCAGCGCTCCATTCCCGACCGACTTCCGCTCCCGTGTCTTCGCGGCGTGCCGGCGCGGGATGGGCTGCAAAGAGACGCCGCGCGGGCACTGGAAGACGACGATGCCGATCGCGGCGCAGGACCCGGGCGGCGTGCGCGGCTCGACGACGGTGGACGGCGAGGTCGACGCAGACGTGTTTGAGTCAGTCGTCGAGCAGGTGCTGACGCCGACGCTCTCGCCGGGCGACATCGTAGTGCTCGAAAACCTCTCGAGTCACAAACGTGATCCGACGGGGACAAATCGAAAGAGCATCGAGAAGACGCACCACGGAGTCTGGCTTTACAGACTCCATGTGATTAGTTACAACATACTTTGACTATGGGTGCGGAATCCAGATTTTCCAGATTGGAAAGCCGCGAAATCCCACAGTGGGAAACGCCCAGAAAACGAAAAGGCAGACTCGTTCGAAGCGAGTCTGCCTTGGAAGCGGTGAGGTGGTGGGGATAGGGGAGAAGGACTGAGAACCAGGGGTTTGGCCCGATTTGGACCCGTTCAAAATGTCCGTTTTGTCCGCTTTTTGGCACTGACATTTGCCGTAAGCCGTTGTCCATCAACGCTTTACGCGTGTCATGGACGTAAAGCCCTGACATCTGCGCTTACCCGCCTTGGTGCGTCAAGATGCACTTGTTGCACGCGAGCGATGTCACCGTAACCACACGGCGCGGCCATGCGACTTGGGTTCTGACTGGTGATGTTGCCGGGTGTCAGTCTAGCGACGTCGGCCTTCACCACGGAGCGGACCAACGACCGATCATCGGTGCGGCTCAGCCCCGCGATCTCGATGCGAACTTGACGGTCGGACTTCAGGAACGGTGACAACTAAGCATCTCTACAGGCGTCAACGAGCAGCTGGTCTGTCACTCTCTCCACGACGTGGGGCTTTGATTGACGCTGTGAGCGCTCGGCACGTCCGTTCCGGGCGCGATTCCAAGACGTCCGCGAGCGAGGTGTGCCTGAATTCGCTCTCGATCGAGCCAATGGCGTCGTCCAGGCGCCGGTGCAATGGACACAGACTCACGTGAGCCGGGTTCCCGAGCGGGCACTGGGTGATGCGGTGCAGGGGGTCAACGGCGTTGACGACATCGAGCATGGTGATCCTCGATGGGGTAAGAGCCAGGACAAACCCGCCGTTGGGTCCGCGCTGCGAATGCACGAGTTCTGCAAGCACGAGGTCGCGCATGACCTTTGAGAGGTAACCTCGCGGCACCTGGGTCCGCTTGGCCAAGACCTCGCTCGTCATCGCCTCGCCGGGGGCAATGGCGGCGAGGTGAACCATGGCCCGCATGGCGTATTCGACGGTTTGAGAGAACAACTGGGTGAGGTCTCTGGGGTGGCTTACCGGCGCGGACATCCCGACGCTGGCTCTTCCCGATGAGCATACCCCGATCTGCGAATCGTGCAGGGCACCAACCGTGGTCAAGCGTCGTGCTCACCGGGGGGGCGTGCCCCGTCCTTCGGCCGCGGCCGCTCGATTCGCATAGTCAACCATCGCGATGTATTGGTACGGTGAACTCCGGACAATTCGGGCGCAGCGCCCGCAACACACACGCACCATGCGGTTGGCGATGACGATATCCATCACCGGGTCC
>CAYZFW010000112.1:0-7460 GCA_964477615.1 uncultured Phycisphaeraceae bacterium
CTCCGCATCCGGCTGCGGCTGGGCCGGCGCCTGCGGCGGCTGGAAGACGTCGAAGCCGGGGCCGGAGATCGTCCCGGCGCCGCCGAGGTTCAGGACCGCGGGCATCGCGCCACGTGCCGCACCTCCTCCGGGGGCCGGAGCCGCAGCGGGTGCCGCGGGCCGGGCGGCCGGCGGCGAGCCGATGATCTGGCCCGTCTGCTGCGGCTGTTGGAACTGCGGGCGCAGCCGCATCTTGAAGATGTACTCCGCGACGCGGTCGCGCACCTTGCCCAGCATCTCCTTGTACAGCCGCGAACCCTCGCGCTTGTACTCGATCCGCGGGTCCTGCTGGCTGAAGGCGCGGAACCCGATCGCGTCGCGCATCTGGTCCATCGCGTAGAGGTGGTCCTTCCACGCGTTGTCCAGGACCTCCAGCAGCACGAACCGCTCGAACTGCAGCAGCTCCGCACGCAGGAAGCCCTCGACGCGCGACCGCACGGCGTTGTCCCGCTCCTCGCCCTTCAGACGCTTCATCCACAGCGGGAACGTCGCGTTGTACTTCTCGCGCAGCAGCGCCTCCAGCGCGTCGTCGTCCTTGACGCTGATGGCCTCCTGCACCGCTTTCTCCATCGCGCCCGACTCCACGAACGCCTTGTTCGCCGCCAGCAGCTCTTCCTTGGTCTTCTGCGGCGACTTGCTCCGAACGGTCTCGGCCGTCCAGTCCAGGCCCAGCCGCTTGTTCGCCCATTCCGCCAGGTACGCCATCGTCTGCTGCGGGCCCTGCTTGGCCATCATCATGGCCATGTCCATCGTGAAGTCCACGGCGTACTCGGCCTCGCGCTTGGCGTACGCCGTGCGCACCTTCTCCACAATCGCGTCGATCACCTGGTCCTGCGACTCCTTGCCGGCGATCTCCTCGGGTGACATCTCGACGTCCATCGTCGACTTCAGCCACTTGCTCAGTTCGACGCCGCCGTACTGCTTCACAAGGAAGCGGTCCATCTCGGACAGGTCCGCGGCGTCGATCTGCGCCTCCGCAGCGTCCATCAGCCGGTCACGCACCTCCTTGATCGGACGGTCCACGATGTCGCCCGTCGTCAGTTCAACCTTGAACCGGCGCGAGGCCCACTCGATCAGCCCCTTCGTGTCGATATCCGCGGCCTCGGCCCCTTCGGGGATGTACTCGCCCAAGGTGACGCTGATCTCGTGGCGCGCCTCGTCGAGCGCCTCGGAGCGCACGAACTTGTCCATCTCGTCGCTGTCGCGCCCCTTGAGGCGCTCAGGATTGATCGAGGAGCCAAGCCGGTCCGAGCAGAACAGCGCGATGGACTCGGCGCGGAAGTCCTTATCGAGGTACTTGCCCACCGCGGCCTCGCACGAGTCGTGGATGTAGTCGAAGATCAGGTCCTTGACGCCCCGCCCATCGAGAACGCGCTGGCGGGTGCCGTAGAAATCGCGGCGCTGGTGTTCCATCACCTCGTCGTACTCGAGGATGTTCTTGCGGATCTGGAAGTTGCGCTCCTCCACCTTCCGCTGGGCCCGCACGATGCTCTTGGAGAGCATGGGGTGCTCGATGGCGTCACCCTCCTTCATACCCAGGGTCGAGAGGATCTTCATCGTCGTCTCGCCCGCGAACATCTTCATCAGGTCGTCTTCAAGGCTCACGAAGAACCGCGACGAGCCCTGATCGCCCTGGCGGCCCGAACGGCCGCGCAGCTGGTTGTCGATGCGCCGGCTCTCGTGCCGCTCGGTACCGATCACATGCAGCCCGCCGAGTTCCTCGGTGTTGGCCGCCCAGCCGATGCGGTGGATGCGGAACCGCCCGTACTCATCCAACGCCCTCTTCAGGTCATCCGCCTTCATCGAGGGCACGCGCTTGGGGTCGAGGAACGTGTACGTCTGGGCCCAGTGGCGCAGCAGCGCCAGCTCCAGGTCCGCAAACGGCATCTGCTCCACTTCGCGCTTCTGCATCCCCAGTTCCTTCGCGCCGATCTTGCGGAAAATCAGCTCCCGCACCTGATCGTCGGTCGCGTCCACCGTGAGTTCCCGCGGCGCGATACCCCGGCGCAGCCAGTGGTCCAGCAGCTGCTCCTTCGTGATCGGCTGCATCTTGATGTCGGTGCCGCGCCCCGCCATGTTCGTGGCGATCATCACCGCGCCCAGCGCACCGGCGTTCTCCACGATGTGCGCCTCGCGTTCGTGCTGCTTGGCGTTCAGCACCTCGTGCTTCACGCCGTGCTTGCTCGTCAGCATCCGCGACAGCATCTCGGACTTCTCCACGCTCGTGGTGCCCACCAGCACGGGCCGGCCCATGTCGCAGAAGTTCTTGATCTCGTCGGTGATCGCCTCCCACTTGTCCTTTGGCGTGAGGTACACCACGTCCTCGAAGTCGCGCCGGATCACCGGCAGGTTCGTCGGGATCGTCACGACGTCGAGCTTGTAGATGTCGTTGAATTCCTGGGCCTCGGTGTCCGCCGTGCCCGTCATGCCCGCCAGACGCTTGTACATCTTGAAGAAGTTCTGGATCGTCACCGTGGCGACGGTCTGCGTCTCCTGACGGACCTTCAGGCCCTCTTTCGCCTGGCACGCCTGGTGCAGCCCGTCGGACCACTGACGCCCCACCATCGGGCGCCCCGTGTTCACGTCCACGATCACCACGTCGGGCTCCATCCGCCCCGTCTGGTTGTCCTGCGTGGGCATCACCACGTAGTCCACGTCCAGCTCGTACACCGCGTGCGCCCGCACCGACTGCGTGAGCAGGTGCGGCAGGTCGATGTTGTCGCCCACATAGAACGACCCCAGCCCCGCCACCCGCTGCGCCTCGGCCACGCCCTGGTGCGTCACGTGGACCTGCTTCCGCTCCTTCTCCACCTCGAAGTACCGCGTGAACTTGTCACGCTCCTTCTCCAGCCTCGGCAAGTCGGCCCGCAGTTGCTGCATCCGCGCGTTCAGTTCCGGCAACTGGGTCTTGTCCCGAGCATTGCGGATGTCGCCCTCGGTGCCCTTGATCCGCTTCTGCACCTCCTGCACCTTCTCGTCCGCCTCGGCCCACGGCTTCTGCATCTTCATCAGGTGCCGCGCGAGCTGGTCCGCCAGTTCGTAGCGCGGCGAGTCCTCGTGCGCCGGGCCGCTGATGATCAGCGGCGTGCGGGCCTCGTCGATCAGGATCGAGTCCACCTCGTCCACGATCGCAAACTCACGCACACGCTGCACCTGCGCATCGACCGAACGCTTCATGTTGTCGCGCAGGAAGTCGAACCCGAACTCCGCCGTCGTGCCGTACACGATGTCGCACGCGTACATGAGACGCTTCTCGTCCTCGTCCTGCATGTGCATGGGGTGGATCGCCCCGACCGTGAGACCCAACCCGCGGAAAAACGGGTACGTCCAGTCGCGGTCGCGCTGCACCAGGTAGTCGTTCACCGTGACGACATTGACCTTCCACCCCTCCAGCGCGGCCATGTAGCACGCCAGGGGGCCAACGATCGTCTTGCCCTCACCCGTCTTCATCTCGGCGATCTTCCCGCCGAAGAGCACCATGCCACCGATGAGCTGCACATCAAACGGCCGCGCGCGGAACGGCGGGCGGCTCTGCGGGAACAGTTCCCGCACCGCCTCGTACAACTCCACCGGGATGTCGCCGTAAGACCAGCCGGGCGCCGGCTCGGTGTTGCCCAGGAAGGCGCCCTCGGGGGGCATGGGCGGCAGCGCGTCCAGCGCCGCCTTCGTCCGGTCGTACAGACCCCGCATCTCGGGCGACAGCCGGTCCAGCGGGAACCGCTCGGCGTGCTTGGGGTTGAACATGTTCCGCAGGCCGATGTTCCGGTCCATCGCCTCACGGGCCACCGCGAACGCCTCGGGCAGCACCCGCACCGGGTCCTCACCGCCCTTGAGGCGCTGCTTGAACTGGTCGGTCTTGGCCCGGATCTGTTCGTCCGTCAGTTTCCGCGCCTGCGGCTCGAGGTCGTTGATCTCCTCGACACGCTGCACGTACTTCCGCACCACACGCTCGTTGCGCGTGCCGAAGACCTTGTTGATGATCGGACCGACAATCGGGATATCACTGGTGGCCATGGGGGTCTCATTCGAGCGCCTCTCGCGGCGCAAAGGGAGCAGGAAAAGGTCGGACGCCAACCGCCGTGCTCGGGCGGGAACGTGCCCACGGCCGTCACCGGCACACGGACAACCCGCAAAGGCCGCCATCGCGGCCCGGCACAACGGGGATCAGAATGTTGAAGTGGGTCTCACCGATACGCGCCGCCGCGCCCGGGGACACCGGGCGCACGCCGCCGATCAGCCGACCACAGGCGGCGCCAGGCAACCCTCACCGCTCCGCACCATCGCCAGGGCCCGCGCCGTCACCGGCGGCGTGCCCCAGCCTTGCCAGCCCAGCGTCGCGAACGACTTCTGGGCATCAACGTCCGTGTCCTCGGTCCCCCGACCCGCCGCGACCAACCCCGTGGTCCCGAACTCCGCCCCCCACGTCACCCGCGCGGCAACCACCCGTTCAGCTCGCGAAGGCAGCGGGTTGGGCCGCTCGCGCTGCACGTGGATCACCCGGGCGTCCCGCAGCGTCGATTCCAGGATCGCCGCCGACATGGGCGACGTCACCGCCGCCGCGCTGGGCAGGATCGCCAGCAGCAACAAAACCGCCACCATCGTCCCGGCGGTCCCCGTGAGGGGCCGAGAGAATCGTTCGGAAGATGGAAGGGTGTCGCGCTGCATGCCTTACCGAGAGTCGAAGTATCGACCCGCCGGAGAATCGAAGCAAGCGGCTTGCTCGGATTTCCGAACCCACCGGTTCACCCGTAGTATTCACCACGGTCAGCCCCCGATTCGTCTCCGAGTTGCTGTTCGGACGTTATTAGGATCAGAGATCGCCAGCACCCCCGCCCATCCCGTGGCCGTCTCGCCGGAAGCCGCCGCTTCGACTCTCGACGCCGGCGGGCTGGTGCTCGTCCCCACCGAGACCGTCTTCGGCATCGCCGCCAGCGCGACCAACCCCTCCGCGCTGTCCCGTCTCGCGAGCGTCATGGGGGCCGCCGCGACTCCCCCGCCACCCCGACCCATCCTCGCTTGGCACGCGCCGACCGCTGGCCGTGCGGCCGAAGCGCTCGCCGCGGCCCTCGGCACCCTGCCTCCCACACACGCCCGCGTTCTCGACCGACTCACCCCCGGGCCGGTCCTGCTCTCGGTCGAGCTGGACCCCGCCCAACTCTCGCACCTCCGCGGCGCCCTCGGCGTCGGGCCAGGCGTCATCGATGACAACCGCGAAGCCCTGGTCCGTGTCCCCTCCCACCCCGCGTCGTCCGCGCTGCTGGCAACGTGCCGAAGCCCGGTGGTGATGGCCGGCGTCGCCGCGCCGCGCCGTCTCCGCGACAGCGCCGACGCGCTCTCCGTTCTCGAATCGCTCGGTCGCTCCGGGCTCATCGACGCGGTGATCGATCACCCCACGCCGCCGCTGGGCAAGCCTTCCACGCTGATCCGGCTGAGCACCGCGCGCAACGCCTCGGGCACGTACGAGGTGGCGCGAGAAGGGGTTTACGACGCGCCGTTCGTCGAGCGCCGGCTGGCCCGGAACATCCTGTTCGTCTGCACCGGCAACACCTGCCGCAGCCCCATGGCCGAGGCGATCGCGCGCGACCTGCTGACGCGGGCCGGGCATGAAGGTGCGGCGGGCTCCGGGGGGGGCACGCCGAGGGTCATCGTCGATTCCGCCGGGACGTCCGCCTACCCCGGTGCCCCGGCGACGCCCGAGGCCGTCGAGGCGCTCGCCGCGATGAACATCCCCATGACCCGGCACACCTCGGCCCCCCTGACCCGGGCCATGCTCGCCGAAGCCGAGGTCGTCTACGCCATGACCGAGTCCCACGCCCACGCGGCCCGATCCATCGACCCGTCATCGGCGGCGAAGATCGCTGTGCTCGACCCCGACGGCGGCGATATCGCCGACCCCATCGGCGCGCCGCTGAGCGTGTACAAGTCGACGGCGCGTACGATCCAAGGGCATATCGAGACCCGCCTGCGCGCGCTCGGTTTGCTCTGAGTTTCGTTGTTCGTTTCCGCCGCAGAGACGCGGCGAGATCGCCCGTACCGGAGCCCCCCGACCATGAAGATCGCCATCGGAGCCGACCACCGCGGGGCCGAAGCCGCCGGGAAGATCGCCGAGCGCCTGAAGAAGCAGGGGCACGAGATCGTCGCCACCCAGATGCCCGTGAGCGGCGAAGCGTGCGACTACCCGGAGCCCGCGTACGTCGTCGGCCAACTGGTCGCGAAGCACGAGGCCGAAACCGCCGTCCTCATCTGCGGCACCGGCGTGGGCATGTGCATGGCGGTCAACAAGATCCCCGGCATCCGCGCGGCCAACGTCCACGACGAAATCACCGCCGAGATCAGCCGCAGCAGCAACGACGCGAATGTCATTTGTTTGTCCGCCGACCTGCTGGGGCTGAGGCTGATGGAGCAGGTGATCGATCAGTGGATCAAGACGCCGTTCGCAGGGGGGCGGCATGAGCGGCGACTCGCGAAGATCGTGGCGATCGAGCAGGGGAAGGACCCGCGCGCGATCGCCTAAAAAAGCCCCGCGCCTTCGCGCAGGGCTCGGTTGCTCCGCTTGATTCGCTCAGACCAGCTCTCGGGCTCACCCCGCCAACACCGGCGCAC
The DNA here is from genome assembly GCA_964477615.1 of uncultured Phycisphaeraceae bacterium. Lineage (GTDB taxonomy): Bacteria > Planctomycetota > Phycisphaerae > Phycisphaerales > UBA1924 > JAFLCM01. The sequence goes on from CAYZFW010000112.1 coordinate 6,643, forward strand.
GCCCCACCGAGTAGTACGCAAACCCCGCACGCTCGATCTGGTCCTTCTTGTACAGGTTCCGCCCGTCAAAGATCACCGGCGACTTCATCACGCTCTTCATCTTCGTGAAGTCAGGAGTCTTGAACTCGTCCCAGTCGGTCGAGATCACCAGCGCGTCGGCGCCCTTCAGCGTCTCGTACAGGCTCGGGACGATCTCGTACTTGCCGGGGTTCTCGCGCTTCACGTTGTCGGCGGCCACCGGGTCAAAGCCGCGGCACGTCGCGCCGGCTTCGCGGGCCATCTCCATGATCGTCAGCGCCGGGGCCTCGCGGATGTCGTCGGTCTGCGGCTTGAACGCCAGGCCCCAGAACGCCAGCGTCTTGCCCTTCAGACCACCCGACTTCTCAAAGTGCTTGGTGATCTTCTTGAAAAACAGTTCGCGCTGCCGCTGGTTCACATCGTGTACGGCCTGCGACAACTGGGTGGCGACGCCCGACTTCTTGCCCATGCTGATGCAAGCGAGGGTGTCCTTGGGGAAGCACGATCCGCCGTAGCCCAGACCGGGGTAGAGGAACTGGTTGCCGATGCGCTTGTCGGCGCACATGCCCTCGCGCACGGCGGTGATGTTCGCGCCGTACGCCTCGCACAGGTTCGCCATCTCGTTGATGAACGAGATCTTGGTCGCCAGGAAGTTGTTCGACGCGTACTTCACCATCTCGGCGCTCGCCACGTCCATGATGAACACCGGGTGCCCGTTCCGCACAAACGGGTCGTACAGGTCCCGGAAGATGCCCCCGACCTCCTCGTGCTCCACGCCCACCACCACGCGGTCCGGCTTG
>CAYZFW010000113.1:0-7459 GCA_964477615.1 uncultured Phycisphaeraceae bacterium
TGGCAAATTGCAAATCGCAAATGGCACATTCGGAGGTGCGATGAGTTTGGGTAGGGGGTGTTGGGTGGTGGGGGGCTTTGGTTTGGTGGGCCGCTGGTGGGGCCGGGGCCTCCGCCGCCGCGGCGCTTGCGGCGGCGGCGCTTGCGGTTGCCGCCTTCGCGTGGTGGGCCGCCTGGTTGGTTGTTGTTATTATTATTGTTGTTGTTGTTGTTGTTGTTGTTTGGTGTGTCGGTGATTGATTCGTCGTCGTCGGCTTCGTCATCGTCCGCGCGGTTCTGCTGCGGCGGTGTCGAGGGCGCGGGGCTTTGAGGTGGACGGGGTGGGCCTTGGCGGCTGCGGTCGGGGCCGCGGCTGCCCTGACGTGGGTCGCGGGGCTCGTCGCGGCGGTCGCGCGGGCGGTTGTCGCGGCGTGGTTCGTCGCGACGTGCATCGTCTCGCCGCGGCTCGTTTGGGCGATCGGGTTCGCGCTGCGAGCGTTCGCGGTAGTTGGTCTGGCGGTCGTCGCGTGTTTGCTGGCCGGTCTTGCGGGCGATCTGCTCTTCGGTCATGCCGCGGAGCGGGTCGTCGCCTTGATCGGGCTTGGGTGTGGCGGGCAGTCCGCCGCGCGGGGCCGGGGCCGGGGCGGGGGGGCGGGGGGGGGGTTGAGGCGCGCGGCGGTCGCGCTGGGCGGTGTCGTGGCCCGAGGGGGTGCGCAACTCGGGCGGGACGTACGGCGGCGCGCCGAGGGTGATGTTCTCGACCGGGACGGCGATGCGCTTGTCGTCGGCATCCAGCACGACGAGCACGAGCTGGGTGAGGATCTGCGCGTCGATCACCGTGCCGGGGCCTTCGGGCGTGGTGACGCGGGCCTTCATCTTGGGGAGGCGCTTGCGGAGGGTGTCGTAGGTTTCGTCCTCGTAGCGGAGGCAGCACATGAGGCGGCCGCAGCGGCCGCTGATCTTCAGAGGATCGAGGGTGGCCTTCTGGATCTTGGCCGACTTCATGCTGATCGGTTTGAGGACCTTGAGGAACTGCTTGCAGCAGCAGTGCTGGCCGCATTTTTCGTAGTCGGCGATGAGACGGGCCTCGTCGCGGGCACCGACCTGGCGCATCTCGATGCGGGCGGGGTACTCGTGGCTGAGGATGGTGACCAGTTCGCGGAAATCAACGCGGTCCTCGGCGGTGTAGAAGAAGGTGAGACGCTCGCCGCCGAGGATGGGCTCGGCGTCGATGACCTTCATCTGCAGGCCGAGCTCCTGGGCCTTCTGCTGGGCGAAGCGCTGCATGCCCTGGCGGAGTCCCTCGATGCGGCGCTGCTCGTTGAGGTCGTCGGTGGTGGCGATGCGGAGGATGCTGCCGTCGTTGAAGTATGGGTAGTCCTTGCCGCCGGAGTTCTCGATGTACTCGAGCATCTCCTTGCGGGTGACGCTCTTGGAGCACCCGGCGTTGGGGCAGGTGCTGGTGAGCATCTCGGCGAGTTCGGTGCCGCGGTGGGTGCGAGCGACCATCTTGGTGCCGCAGCCGGGCTTGACGTTGAGGTTGAAGGGAAACTCGCCGACCATCTTCATCGAGCCGAAGCGGACGACGACGGTCTTGGGGACGCTGAGTTTCTCGTAGGCCTCCCGTTCGAGGCGTTGCTCGGCGAGGTCGGCCTCGAACTGGGGCAGGGGGAAGATGGGCATGGGGGTCTCGTCGTCCGATCTCGAAGCGGTGCAACTACGACGGCGCGGGCGTTCGCTGGGAACGATGGGTGCGCCGATCCGGAGCATCGTTGCAGGGCCAACGATGCTCCGGCGTCCACGGATGGGCTTGAGGGCCCGTTCCGGGGTTTGGGTTGTCACCGGTGGGGGTTTTGTACGTCCCACCACCGACCGGCTCGGGGGTGGGGTCCGGGGACGAGACGAGGATGGGAGTCTAGACGGGTCGGTGTGGTGCGTTGAAGGCTTCGGCGCGCCCCCCGGGGGGGGGCGGTTGTGGGAGAATGACCGGCGGCCCGCGAACCCGTTGATGGGGACGCCGGTAGGAGTGGTTGATGGCGCACACGGCTTCCATTCGGTACGACGTGGCGGAGGACCCGAGAGACATGGCGTCGATCGGGCGGCTGCTGCACCATGCGTTCGCGGGGCCGCCGGACAAGTGCCAAGAGTGGGTTCGGGCGCTGGGTGTGCACCACGTGCGGATGATCCGGCCCGAGGGGGCGCCGGCTGATTCCCCGGCGCCGGCATGCCTGGCGCTGATCTCGATGGGGCAGTACTTCGGCGGTCGGGCGGTGCCGATGATCGGGGTGGCGGGGGTGGCGGTGGCGCCCGAGAGCCGCGGCGGGGGGCTGGCGCTCTCGATGATGCGCGAGGCGATGCGGGAGGTTCGGCGGGCGGGCGCGCCGCTGTCGGTGCTGTACGCGTCGACGCAGACGCTGTACCGGCAGGTGGGGTTTGAGCAGGCGGGGCACCGCTGCCGGCACGAGATCGAGATCGCGCGGCTTGGGGTGCGGGACCGCTCGATGCACGTGCGGGCGCTGAGCGAGGCGGACGAGAAGGGCGTCCGGGCGTGCTTCGCGCGCTTCGCGGCGATGAACGACGGGTGGCTGGACCGCAGCGAGACGATGTGGACGCGCACGCGCAAACTGCGCGACGTGGTCTACACGGGGTGGGGGGTGTACGCCGATGACTCGTCGGGGGCGGGGCTCCAGGGATACGTCTTCCTGAATCAGGTCCGCGATCCGGTGACGGGGCGTCACGATCTTTCAATCTCGGATGTCGCGTTCACGACGGCGCGGGCGGGGACGCGGCTGCTGGGGTTCATCGCGGATTTCTCTTCGATGGCGAGGACGTTCGAGTTCTTTGGCGGGCCGATGCACCCATTGCTGAACCTGATGCCGCAGCAGGTGTTCCGGAGCGAGCGGAAGGACTACTGGATGCTCCGCGTGATTGATGCGCCGGCGGCGGTGGCGACGCGGGGGTTCTCGCGCGGGGTGTCGGCGTCGGTGACGATTCGGCTGCGCGATGATCTGATCGAGGAGAACGACGGGGTGTGGAGGGTGAGCGTTGAGGGCGGAAAGGGGACGATGGAGCGACTGAGCGATGGGGCGGCGGTGGACGTTGAGATGGACACGCGCGGGTTGGCGTGTCTGTACGCGGGGTTTCTGTCGGCGGAACAGGCGCGGCTGACGGGGCTGGTGAAGGCGAGCGATGCAGGGTGCGCGGCGCTGGGCGCTGTGTTCCCGGCGGGGTGCGCGGGGATGAGCGATATGTTCTAGGGGAAGGCATCGAGGCATCCAGGCATCGAGGCATCAAGCCGGAAGGGGATGGTGCAACAATGCTGCATGACCACCCATGATCGGGCCGCGATTGTTTCGGTTGGCGATGAGCTCGTTTTGGGGCAGACGCTGGATACCAACTCGAAGTGGATCAGCGAGATTCTGTCGGAGCGGAACGTGCGCGTGGTGGAGCACGTGACGGTGGCGGATGATCTCGGGGAGCAGACGGATGTGCTGCGGCGGCTGGCGGCGCGGGTGCCGCTGGTGATCGTTACGGGTGGGCTTGGGCCCACGGCGGATGACCTGACGCGGCAGGCGCTGGCGGCGGCTTCGGGCGATACGTTGGTCGTTGATGAGGTGTCATTGCGGGCGATTGAGGCGCTGTTCACCTCGCGCGGGCGGGCGGTGACGGACCTGCAGCGAACGCAGGCGCTGCGGCCTTCGCGCGGTGCTTCCATCGTGAACCCGCACGGGACCGCGCCGGGGGTTTCGGCGAAGGTTGGCGGGTGCGATGTGTTCTGTCTGCCGGGGCCGCCGAATGAGATGAGGCCGATGCTCTTGGAGCGGGTGGTGCCGCTGCTGCGCGTGCCCGCGGGCGCGGCGGTGCGGACAAAGGTGCTGCACACGCTGGGGATGGGAGAGGGTGACCTGGCGCAGCGGCTTGGGACGCTGATGGACCGCTCGCGGAATCCCCTGGTTGGCACCACGGCGTCGGGGGGCGTGGTGTCGATCCGCATCCGTTACGAGGGCGACGGCGCGGCGGCGCACGCGAAAGTGGAAGAGACGGAACGGGCGTGCCGTGTGGCCGCTGGTGCGTTTGTGTTCGGCGAGGGGGATGAGACGATCATGTCGAGCGTGCTGTCTGAACTGCGGGCGCGCGATGGGCGGCTTGTGGTGGTGGAGAGTTGCACGGGTGGGATGATCGGCTCGCTGCTCACGTCGGTGGCGGGGTCGTCGGACGTGTTTGTGGGCGGGTGGGTGACGTACGCCAACGGGATGAAGCGGCGCGAGGTGGGCGTGGCGGAAGAGACGCTGGTGAACTTCGGGGCGGTGAGCGCCGAGACGGCGGGGGCGATGGCACTGGGCGGTCTGTCGGCGTGCCCGGAGGCGTCGCACGCTGTAAGCGTGACGGGGATCGCCGGGCCGGAGGGTGGGAGCGACGCGAAGCCCGTGGGGACGGTGTTCATCGCGGTGGCGACACGGGCGAAGGGTGTGGTGTCGCGGCGGTTCAGGTTCTCCGGTGATCGCGCCACCGTGCGGGACCGCGCGGCGAAGATGGCGCTGGCGGTGCTGCGGTTTGAGGTGCGCGGGGAGCGCGTGGGGCGGCTGCTGTGGGAGGTGGGGGAGGGAGATGGCAAATAACAAATCGCAAATGGAAAACAGCAAATCTTGAAGCCGGGGAGGGCTTTGCGATCTGTGCGATGCGCTGCGATGTTCTGCACGGCTTGTCGCGGACGCCAAGCCGTGGCACCCGCCGAGTCGCTGCGCTCCCGCATCTATTTCTTTGGCGCGGGGGCGGTGGGGGGGACGGTTTGGTCGGGGACCTTTGGCGCGTTGTCGCCCCAGGGGATGAAGCGGAGGACATCGTCGATGGTGTGGACGACGCCGTTGGAGGTCTCGGTGTCGGTCTTGACGAGGCGTGCGGTTTTGTTGAAGAGGGGCTTGCCGTCTTTGAGTTCGCTGTGGAGCGGGTCGCCGGCCATTGAGGGGATGCCCTTGCCGGAGGAGGCGATGGTGCCGAGGGATTCGCTGAAGATGGTGCCGGCGAAGATGTGGCGGCTGACGAACTTGTCGAGCTCGGTGCGCTTGTCGGGCTCGAGAAGGCTGGAGATGGCGGCGGGGCTGATGCGTTCGATGGCGGCGTTGGTGGGGGCCAGCACGGTGAAGGTCTGGGTGCCGTTGAGGACGGTGTCCTTACCGGCGAGCTTGAGCATCTCGGTGAAGCGGGAGAGGCTCGGGTCTTTCTCGATGGACTGGAGGAGGGTGCCCTGTGGCCAGCGGATGACGGAGTCGATGATGTGGACGACGCCGTTGGACGCGGCGATGTCGGACTGGATGACGCGTGCGCCGTCGATGGTGGGGCGGTTGGCCTGCATCACCGGGAGAAGGCGGCGCCCGGCGTAGGAGCGGAGGCGGCCCGAGGTGGTGAGTTTGTCGAGGGTGACGGTCTGGAGGAGGACGTGGCCGCGGACGAGTTTCTTGAGTTCGGCGGCGTTCTCGGGTTTCTTGAGGCGGGCGATCTCGGCGTCGCCCATGGCCTTGAGCGCGTCGTTGGTGGGCGCAAGGACGGTGAGGGTCTCGCTGCGGAGCAGGCTTTCCTGCTCGGTGGCCTTGACGAGTTCGAGGAAGATCGAGAGGCGCGGGTCGGCGGCGACGCGGACGTAGACGGTGGTGTCGGGCTCGGCGGTGACGGGGCGGGAGGGGTCGAAGGTGCCGCCGCCCGGAGGCGCGCCCGGGGGAAGGCCCTGGGCGGGCGCGAGCGTGGGCGCGGCAAACGTGATGAGGAGCGCGAGGGTGTGCGACAGGCTCTTGAGCATGGTGGTGCTGCTGTGGCGGAGGGGTGATCGCGAGCTTTCGCCCGCCGGGGACCGGCGGGCCACCCGGGGATCAGCCCTCAGCGGGTGCTGATTTGTTCGCCTCGGGGGAGGGGGCGCTCGCGTTGCCGGGGGCTGGCGCGGGTGGTGCGGAGCGCATGCTGCGGGAGGTTTTGACCCTGCCCATGAGGCGCTTTGGGGGCAGCATGGTGGGGACGACGCCGCCGGGGAATCGGGAGGCGTCGACCTGGGCGACGACGACGGGCGCGGGGCCGGCCTTGGCGGTCGGCGCGGGCGCGGATGCTGCGGCGGTGGGGGCGGGGAGGGTCGGCGCGTTGTAGCGGCTCTGCTGGCCGACGTTCTGGCGGCGCATCTCGTCGGCGCGTTTGCGGGCCTCGATGTCGGCGGGGAGCGGCCCGGGCTTGAAGTCGGGGTAGCTCTTCTCGGGGACGTGGGTGTTGGCGAGTTTCTCGATGGCCGTGAGGAGCGGGCCCTGCTCGGGGGTGACGAGCGACCAGGCGACGCCGCCGCGCCCGGCGCGGGCGGTCCGCCCGATGCGGTGGATGTAGACCTCGGGGTCTTCGGGGAGGTCGTAGTTGATGACGTGCGAGATGCCGTCGACGTCGAGGCCGCGGGCGGCGAGGTCGGACGCGACGAGCACGCTGAGCGTTCCTTCGCGGAGGCGGGCCATCACGGTGTTGCGCCGGCCCTGCTGGAGGTCGCCGTGCATGCCGTGGGCGTCGATCTTGTTGTTGCAGAGGAACTTGACGACATCATCGACGGTGCGCTTCATGCGGCAGAAGATGATGGTGAGATCGGGCTCCTCGTGCGTGAGGCAGTGCAGCAGCATGCGGCGCTTGTCCCAGGGCTGCACCGAGATGTAGTGCTGCTGGACAAGGCTGACGGTGAGCGAGCCGCCCGTGGTGACGAGCTTCTCGGGGTTCTTCATGTAGGTGCGGGCGAGGCGCTCGATCTCTTCGCTGATGGTGGCGGAGACGAGGATGGTCTGGTGCTCGCCCTTGATGCCGCCGAGGATGCGCTTGATGTCGTCGCGGAAGCCGATGTCGAGCATGCGGTCGACTTCGTCGAGGACGGCGTACTTGACGTTGTTGAGGTGGATGTGCCCGCGCTCGACCATGTCCATGAGTCGGCCGGGGGTGGCGACGATGATCTCGGGGCCTTTTTCGAGCTTGCGGGCCTGGGAGTGGACGGCCTGCCCGCCGTAGACCGCCGAGACGCGGATGGGGGTGAACTTGCCCAGTTCGCTGAGTTCCATCGCGATCTGGATGGCGAGTTCGCGGGTGGGGGCGAGGATGAGGGACTGGAAGGGGAGGTCGCGGTGGGCGCCGTTGAAGAGGGGGAGGCCGAAGGCGGCGGTCTTGCCGGTGCCGGTGCGGGACTGGCCGATGACGTCGCGTCCGGAGAGGATGAGGGGGATCATCTCGGCCTGGATCTTGGTCGGGCTCTTGAAGCCCGCGGCCTCGCAGCCCTTGAGGACGCTGTTGCGCAGGCCGAGGGATTCGAAGGTCTTGCCCTCGAAGATCTCTTCCCACTCTTTGGTGGGGAGGACGGGTGCCTTGCGCTCGGGGCGGGGGCGCGAGGTGGGGTCTTCGTTGTCGTCGTGCGGGGGGTGCTCGGGGCGGGGGGTGTTGTGGGCGCGGTCGTCGCGGCGGTTGTCGCGCGCGGGGGC
>CAYZFW010000114.1:0-6825 GCA_964477615.1 uncultured Phycisphaeraceae bacterium
AGTTCACGAAGCGGATGACGGGGCTCTCGGCGGCCTCGCGCTCAAGGTCCACTTCCTGGTCGTGCGGCTTGTTCGTCTGGACGTCGTCGTCGTCCACCTCGGCGAGCAGGGTGTCGACGTCGAGTTCCTCGGCCTGGCCCAGGTCCCTCATGGCCAGGGCCGCGCCGATGTCGCCGCTGGTCAGCACCACCGGCTTGATGGACGCCACGCCGAGGCGGGCACGCAGATCGTCGAGGGTGAAGACGTCGTCGGGGCGTGCGGTGCCGACCACGAGGCGTCCGCGTTCGTTCCGCAGCGGCAGCACGAGGTTTTGGCGGCAGAAGTCGACCGTGAGCTCCAGCACCTTCTCGGTGTCGCACGCTTCGTCGGGACCGCGATCGAGCGTCAGCCTCTCGAAAGTCAAGCCGGCGGACTCCGCCACGCCTTCCTGCACCTTGGCCTCGTCGATGCCCTGCTGCATCAGCGCATCGGCCAGGCGCAGCCCGGGCGACTGGCTGACCATCTGCACCGTCTGCTCAAGCGTGACGGCGTCGATGACGCCCTTCTCCACCAGAATCTTGCCGAGATCGCTCGCGGCGGCGGCCTTCTGCTCGGAGTCCTCGCTGGGCTGGTAGATGTCCAGCAGCGAGCCGTCGGCGCTGGGCTTGTGGATGTTCTCGGGGTCGGTCTCGGGCTCGTCGGGCAGGCCTTCATGCACCGGCTGAGGTGCCAGCGGCTCACCCGTGAGGCTCACAGGCTTCTTCGGCGTCGGCGCGGCGGCCCCTGCCGGCACCGGGGGCGCAGGCGACGGCTCCTTCGCCGCTTTCGCGTCGGGGTTCGACAACTCGTTCAGCAGCTTGTCGAGGTCGAGTTTCGCCATGTGCCAGTCGCCCCCTCGTGATTCCGGTGGGGCAGGCTTCCAGCCTGCCTCTGTCTCAGGATTGCAGGCTGAAACCCTGCCCCCGGCTCTTAGCGCTTCGGAGAGTCCTTCTTCTCGGCCATCTCGATGGTGAAGGTCATTCCCTCGGCCTCCAGCGAGACGGTACGGCCTTCGATGGCCTTCACCGTGAACGTCTCCTCGAACACGTCGCCGACTTTCACGAGCGTGCCCGAGATGTTCGCCACCGGCACGCGCCCGCCCATCACGCCGTTGAGCTTCATCTGGGCCACGCGGCTTTCGATCTTCTTCTTCTGAGCCTCCGCGGCCTTGAGGGCCAGCTCGGCCTCCAGCGCCGCGTCGTCCTTGTCCTCGGACTTCACGCGCTTCTCGGTGAGCTTCCACTCGAACGGGTTCGTCTGCACCTGTTCGAGCGGCACCTGCACCAGTTCGCCGCTGGAGTTCAGTTCGCGGAGGACCTCTTCATGGTCCTTGCTCAGTTTCGACAGTTCGGCCTTCTCGATGGGGTAGTCGATCTTGAAGTCGACCATTTCGATTCGCCGAGTCATGCCGAGCTTGCGCATGCCGAAGAGCAGCGCGGCCGCCACGAGACCGACGACGAGCAGCAGGGCCATCCCGCCGAGCTTCTTCGGCTTGGGGAGCGACGCCGCGCCGGTGGCACCGGCAGAGGCTGCGACGTCGGCGAGCGTGGTGAAGCCGTGCCCCGCCTTGGCGGGCGCGGGGCCGGAGCCGGGTGCCGGGGCCGCGGGGGAGTTCGTCGGGTTCGTCGAACGTAGGTTCACTTGCTGTCTCCCTTGGCGGCGGCGGCGTCGGCGGTCTTCACGGGGGCCTTGTCGCCCGAGCCGGGCGTCTCGGGCTCGAAGTAGATGCTCAGCGTGAAGGTCGCCTGCATCGCCCCGTCGCCCTTGTCCTGGCGCGCGAGCTTGAGGTTCAGCAGGCGGGTCACGCGGTCGAGCTGTTCGAGTCGCAGCAGGAATGCGTAGAAGTTGTCGAAGTCACCAACGATGGTCATCTCCAGCGGCTGCTCCATGAACTTGGACGCCGCCACCTGCTTCTGTGCCTTGACCTTGGGGATCTCGAGGCTGGACTGGCGCGCGAGGTTCGCGACCTGCTCGAGGATTTTGTCCACTTCCTTGCCCGAGGGCAGGCGGGCCTCGATCAGCGCAATCGCCTTGGCCACGTCGGCGTTGCTCTTGGCCAGATCGGCGCTCTGTCGCGTCGCGACGCTGAGCTTCTCGAGTGTCCGCTCCTTCTGGGCGATCTCGCTCCGCGCCGTGTTGATCTCGTGGTTCACCGGGCGGAACACGAACCACCACGCGCACAGGGGCATGGCGAACAGCACGGCCAGCAGCAGCAGTTCACGCAGTCCGAATTTCATGGCTCAGTTCCCTCCCTCGGTGCCTTCGTCGGGCTTGATCGGCTTGGCCGGCTCCGGGCGCGGCACGGTGGGGTCGTTGCGCCACGCCTCGAGGTCCTCGTTCGAGGGCGGACGCGGCAGGCGGGCCTTCACGCGGTCGACGGTGCCCAGCAGCCCCGTGTCGTCCGACGCCGGGGTCTCTTCTCCCGCCTCGGGCGCGGTGAGGTCGTCCACCGACTGGAGCCTGGGCGAGGCCATCGGCGTGATCTTCCGCGCATCGGCCTCGGGGCGCAGCAGCGCCTCGACGCGGAAGCGGTTCATCGTCTGGCTCTCGATCTTCGTCTGCTCGGAGAAGATCAGGTCGATGCTCGTGAGCAGGTTGCACTCCTGCAGGTTGCTCACGTAGCGGGCCACCTCGTTGTGCGTCCGGGCCACGCCGATCAGGATGATCTTGTGGTCGAAGCGCGGGGCCGTCACCACGGGCTTGTCGGCCTTCTTCTTGTCGTTCGCGGCCTTGCCCGAGAGGCTCTTGCCGCCGTCCTTCTTGTCGGCGGGCGGCGGGGCGCCGTACTGCTTCACCGGCTTGTCCAGCCGCGTGCTCGCCACCTCGATGCTCAGCAGCGTCATCTTGCTGGGCATTCGGTTGACCAGTTCGGCCAGCAGGATGCTCCGCGGCACCCGCTCGATGAGCGCGGTCGTGACCTCGGCCTTCTCCAGAAGGTCGCCCTTCTGCTTCTCGAGCTGCTTGAGTTGATCGATGTCCTTCGCCGCCTGGGTGTAGCGGACGTTCACCGCCTGCTGGTACGCCTTGACGTCGTTCCACTGGCGGCTGGTGACGAAGAACGCCCCGATCACGCCGAGCGTGACGACGACGAACAGCGCGATCGAGAAGAGATTAGTCCGCGATTCCGCCCGCCTTTCGAGGTAGTCCTCGGGCAGGAAGCTCGCGTCGCTGGGGCGTGGTCCGAGAAGGCTCATGGTCGTCGCTCCGTGGGAATCACATCACCCCACAGTGGGGCAGCACACCGTCGGTTTACAGGTCGGTCGGAGAGAGGCACAACCCCAGCGGCACCGCCCAACCCGGCTGCGGAATGGTCAGGTCCAGCCCGTTCAGGTTGGTCAGACCCCCCGCGTCCACCGTCGAGATGGGGTCGGCGATCTGGGCCGCGAGGCGGAGTTTCTTCGCGATGTGCCGGCACAGGTCCATGTCGCACGCACCGCCGCCGACGAACACCGCACGCGAGACCGCGCGTCCGGGAAACAGCGCGGCGTGATAACGCAGGCCCATCCCGATCTCGTCGGTGATCTGCTCGATCGCGCTCGTCACCTTCATCTGCGGCGTCTGCTCGCCCTCGCTCACGTCCACGTGGCCCTTGGGGATCGCCCCCGCACGCCGGTCCACGGGCACGTCACCGGTGATCGGCGCTGCCCCGCCCGACCCTGCGCCGTGCTCTGCCACCACCTCGGCCTCGTGCCTCGCGGCCCCGGCGGCGAACTGCGCCAGCGTGCTCGCCGCGCCCAGCGCCTGGAGCCCCTTGCCCCGCAGGTGAGCCCAGCCCACCTGGATGGTCTTGGCAAGCACAAGCCTTCGGCCGTGCGCGATGGTCATCTTCGTCGTCGTACACCCAAGGTCGAGGTACACGCTGGTCAGCTTGTCGTCGTCGTCACGCTTGGTGATGGGATCGAATGTCCGAACCAGCGCCTGGTGCTCGCTGTGAACGCCCACGCACTCCAGCTTTGCCTGGCGCAGAGCGTCCATGTGCCCAACCACGGCCTCGCGGGGCATCACGAAGCAGATGGTCTCGAGCTTCACCGCCCCTTGGCGCTTCACCTCACCCGCTTCCACGTGGCGCACGATCAGCAGGTTCGGGTCGCACCCCGCCTGGGCCACCACCTGTTCACGCACGCGCTCGGCGACGGTCCCCGGCACATTCAAGGGCAACTGCACGTGCTGCACGAACGTCCGCCGTGCCGACACCGCGCACACCGCGCGCCGGCCCTTGAACGACCCGCTCTTGAGCAGCCCCGACAGCGCCTCCACCTGGAACGCCAGACGCTCCGCGTCCTTACCCAGCAGTTCCGGCGGCGTGTCGATGCTCGCTGCCGCGATCAGCCGCGCCGGCTCGGTGAATGTCCCCAGCATGATCTGCAGCACCTTCAGCGACGCCGCGCCGAAGTCCACGGCGATGGGCGAAGGCGTGGGCTTCTCCGGCATCTTGCTCGCCTTGACGGGCGGCGCGATGGGGAGTTTCCCCGTGAGTTTCTCGAGGTTCAGCGCCTTGAGCGTGTTGGACAGTGAGAACGCCATGGGTGCCGTTTCTGCGAAGAAGGAAGGGTGCGGGAACGGACGTAAGGACAGGGCCGGAAGGCCGGACGCGGGCACGCCGCCGCGAATGACGGCGCGCCGCCTCATCGCATCGACCATCCGCGCGGCGCGGTTGATGCCCCCGACCCCGCGCCGGGCCACCGATCAACGTCCAAGAACACCCGCGACCGGATAAACGGACCCGGACCACCGAATCCGCGGGGTGTCCTGACCGAATACCCTTCCATATGCCAGCCCCGATCCGCATCTTCATCGACGGCGAGTGCCCGCTGTGCAAGCGCGAGGGGGCGATGATCCGGCGGATGGACCGCGGGCGCGGCTTGGTGGTGATCGAGGACATCGCAGCCCCCGCCTTCGACCCCGCCAAGTGGGGCCTGACCCGTGAGCAGGTGAGTGGCGCGATCCACGCCGAACTGCCCGGGGGACGGATCATCACCGGGTTGGAGGTCTTCCGGCGTGTCTACGCCGTGCTGAGCCCCGTCGCGGGTGCACTGTGGGCCGTGACCGGCTGGCCGGTTGTGCGCGTGTTCTTCAACGCCGCGTACCGCGTCTTCGCGCGGAACCGTCTGCGAATCAGCGGGTGGTTCGGACACCCCGCGTGCGCGAGCGGAACCTGCAAGGTCAACTGAGCGTGTCCGAGCGGAAGCGCCCCGGGACACCCGCACGTCGGTCAACAGCGAATACCGTTGCTCCAACAAGGAGCCACTGATGAACTGTCCAGCCTGCCCCTCGACGCCGCTTCAGATGACCGAACGCCAAGGCGTCGAGATCGACTACTGCCCCAAGTGCCGCGGCGTGTGGCTCGACCGTGGCGAACTCGACAAAATCATCGAGCGCTCCTCCGCCGCCCCCGCCCCCGCCCCCGGAATGGCCCCCGCCGACCCGCGCGGCTTCCGGCGCGACCACGACGACGATGACGACGACGACGACCGCTGGAAGCGTCAGGCCCCGCCGCAGGGATACGGGCCGCAGGGCTATCCGCAGCAGCCGTACAAGAAGAAGTCGCTGCTGAAGGAACTCTTCGATTTCTGATCCCCCCGCGTGATCGCCTCCTACCCTTGTCCCCATGGCCTCGGGCAAGGACAACAAGAAAAAGCCGAACGAGCCCGAGATCCAGAATCGGCGGGCGTACCACGAGTATTTCATCAGCGAGACGCTCGAGGTGGGCATTGTGCTGGTGGGGACCGAGGTCAAGAGCATCCGTGCCGGACGGGCCTCGCTCGCCGAGGGGTACGTGAAGGCGGACCTCACCCCGCCGCGGCTTCTGCTGCTCGGGCTGCACATCGATGAGTACACCGCCGCGGGCCGCGGCAACATCCAGCACCGCCCCACCCGCACCCGCACCCTGCTGGCCCACGCCCGCGAGGTGAAGAAGCTCCACGACAAGGCTCAGGTCAAGGGCTTCACGCTCGTCCCACTGAAGATGTACTTCAAGGACGGTCGCGTGAAGCTGCTCGTTGGCGTTGGGCAGGGCAAGCAGGCGCACGACAAGCGCCAGACGCTGAAAGAGAAGGACGCCCGCCGCGAGATCGACCGGGCGATGTCGAAGCGGGTCTGAGCGGGGATTCACCGCAGAGGCGCGGAGGACGCGGAGAGATACAACAGAACAAGGCACGGCCAATCAAACGGAATGCCGCGTAAAGAGAGGCTTGCTTCGATCAATCGAGCTTCACCCCTGACACATGCTCCGTGCTGTCGATGGGTGGGACCATGAACACGTGACAGACTCTCTCTCCTCTCCGCGCTCTCCGCGCCTCCGCGGTGAATCCTCTTTACGAAACCGGAGCCCGCCGCTTCATCGCTCGCCCCAGCGCGATGAACATCATGGCCCCCGTGGCGCTCATCGCCGCCAGGACGAGGAACGTCCAGGATCCCAGCGCTGGCACGCCGACCGACGAATCCCCGATCGCCACAACCGCCCCCGCGTACAGCATCGTGCCCAGGAATGGCGAGAACACGCCGCGCACCCCCGTCAGGAACACGTGGACGCCCATGTAGATCGTCGCCTGCTCGCGCCGCGCGAAGTCGTGGTGGCCCAGTTCCCACGCCAGCATCCCGCCCCCGGTGGCGACGCCCAGCACGATGCGCGAAGCGTACAGCAGCGGCTCGTTCTCCAGCCGGAACGCCGCGAACATGAGCACGTTGGCCAGCACGAACACCCACGAGTGCCACGAGCGGAAGCGCACGATGTGGAGCCGGTCCAGCAGCGGGGCCCACAGCGGGATCACCACCACCGGGACGATCACCGGCAGCGTCTGCGTCAGC
>CAYZFW010000114.1:6835-7434 GCA_964477615.1 uncultured Phycisphaeraceae bacterium
GCGACGCCGTGTAGTTCGAGCCGAACACGTCCTTGATGGCAAGGATGAACACCGGGCGGGCGGCGAGCTGCGGCATGCCCAGCATGAACTGCGCCGCCATGAAGCGCCGGTACATCGGATCGCGGCGCAGCACGTCGGTCATGGCCGCGAGCGTCGCCCCGCGGTCACCGCTTTTCCCGCTGCCCGTGGGCTTCGCGGCCCCGTTCCGCTCGGCGTTTAGCTGCACCGCCCGCCCGCGCCAGCGCACCGCCGAGAACACCTTGATCCCCGCCGCCCCCAGCACCACGCTCAGCCCGTACACCCACGCGAACGCCCGCGGCGAGAAGTCCATCGCCGCTCCCAGCGCCAGCGCGGTGACGCCGACGATGAGCGACGCGAGCAGTGTGACGTGCCCGATGGTCCGGGCGCGCCGGTCGCGGGCGTAGTTGCCGCGCCACAGGTCGGTCCGGGCCGCGATCATCCCCGTGAGGAAGCACCGGGCCAAAAGCGCCCCGCCCACCAGCATCCAGAGGCCGACCTCCCCCGGCGGTGCGAGCCCCATCAGCGCCACACAAGCCACCACGCCGATCTGGAACAGGTTCACGGCCCGAACGCGGTCG
>CAYZFW010000115.1:0-7424 GCA_964477615.1 uncultured Phycisphaeraceae bacterium
CGCCGTTGCGGCGGGCCCGGCGGTCCTGTACGCGGGGACGGCGCTCATGGTCTTTGCCAAGCGCCGTGCGAGCGCCAACCCCGCGAAGGCACGCCGGCGATCGGCGCTGGCGACCGCCACACGCGTGCTCGAAACCGCGGATGAATCCCGACCGGCCGACACCGTGTCGCGGGCCCTCACGGGTTACGTCGCCGATCGCTTCAACATCCCCCAGGCGGGGCTCACGCCGCGAGAATGTGAGGACACGATCCGACCGATCAACCCGCAAGCCGCGGCGGAGGTCCGGTCCCTGCTCGACCGCTGCGACGCCGCGCGGTACGCGGGGCTGGGAGCCGGCGAGGCATCGGAGATGAAGTCCAAGGCGCTCGCTGTACTTCGGGCTCTTGAGAACGGTAGCGGAGGTGCGATGTGACCACAGTTGCCGCCTCCGCCCAGCATGCCGTCCGCCTCAGAACAGCCGCCGTGCCACCGACTTCCGTCCCCGGAAGTCGGTGCTCCTTGTTCGTAGCCGCGTGCGCAGCCGTCCTGATGCTCGCGCTCCCCGCGAGCGCCTCGGAAATCGAGTCCCGCTTCCGAGCCGCCAACGACGCCTTCAACACCGGCACCCGCGCCGCCGCAGCGACGCCTTCGCAGGCCCGCGAGGCGCTCGCGCCGGCGATCGCCGCGTACACCGGGCTGATCGAAAGCGACGGCCTCCACTCCGCCGCGCTGCACTACAACCTCGGGAACGCGTACTTCCTGTCGGGCGATCTCGGTCGCGCGGTGGCGTCGTACCGCCGGGCGCAGCGGCTGGACGCGTCGTTGCCGGGCGTGAGTAGGAACCTCGAAGCCGCGCGGGCGAAGGTCGCGTTCAAGGAGTCCGCCTCGGGCGCAAGCGCCGCCGCCGCGGCGTCCACCGCGCTCGGCTGGCACACGCTGATCCCGCAATCGCTGCGTCTGTGGTGTGCCGCGGGGGGCTTCGGGCTGATGTGGGTTTTCCTACTCGCGCGGCTGCCCCGCTCGGCGCCGTGGCGGCCCGCCGCATGGATGCCTATCGCCGCCGGCGCTCTCGCGCTTCTCGCCGCGGGTTCGCTGTGGCTGCAGGACCGCACGGAGCGGAGCACCCCCGCGGGCGTGATCACCGCCGACCGCGTCGTCGGCCGCAAAGGCCCCGACGACCTGACCTACCAGCCCAGTTTCACAGAGCCGCTGCGTGCGGGCTTCGAAGTGACCATCCTAGAAACCCGCGGCGACTGGGTGAGCGTCAGGCTGCAGGACAGCCGAGTGACTTGGGTGCGGGCGAGCGCGGTCGAGCGTGTGTGACCACCCGCACGCCACATGTAATCAAGGCGACCGAGCGCTACGGGATCAGACTGAAGCCCCCGTTAACCATCCCGCCGTCGTCAACGATGTTGATCGACGTGTACCCGGTCTCGCCGATGCGGCGAAACACGACGCCCCGTTCCGCAGAGTATTCGGCACCGACCCCCGTGCGGAGCCGGTAACTGTCGACCGCGGCAGCGATGCTCGACAGCGAAGTCCCCGATGCAAAGCTCAGCATCTGAGACCCGCCGGCACCCTTCACAAGGATGGTGAGTTTGCTCGTCGATCCCTGGAGGTCGATGCTGTTCCATCGTGCGTCAAGCAGCACGCCGCCGGACTGCGTTCGGAAAGTCGGCAGTTCCGGTCTTTGCTTGGGTCGCTCGGTCAGCGCGGCCTGGATTTCCGACGTCCCCCGATCAAGATCGTCCTGCGCCTGAGCGACGGCGGCGCTCACCGGCGTGGAAGCCTCATGTATCGCATCGCGCACGGATCGCAGCGTCTGCGCAAGGTCCGCGCCCGCCCGCGCCGCTTCGGCGCTGATGTCCACGCGGTCGGTGCGCAGAACCGTGACCGGGTGACCCGCTGATGCCGTGGTCCGAGGCCCGCGCCGCGCGACCTCAAGGGCCAGCAGGCGCAGGTCGGGTAGCTTTGGTGTGGTCCCGTCGGTGGCACTGGGGATTGGGGTCATGTTGGTGCTCCGGAGTCCCGCATGTCATGGGTCGCCGACGCCCGACCGGCACCATTCGCTGTTGCAAGACGCGTGCCGCCATTGGTGTGAGCGCAAAGCAGCGGACGCGCCCGAAGTGCCGAGCGCGTCCGCTGATATCGAGACGCCGAGCCGATGAGCCCTTTCCATACGGTCCGGCGTGTGCGTGTGTGTGCTGAGCGAGACTTCGGTCCGGAGTGCCCCGATGGTTACGCCCGCTTGCGCCGCGACATCATCAGGCCCGCGACGCCCGCGAGAGCCGCGGCACCGGGGGTGGGCACTTCGCGAGTCTCGATGCCGCTGCCGTCCATCCAGCCGTCGTTGCCCGACCAGTTGGTGAGATAGCCCTGATCGTTGTACGAGGTGCTGAGGTTCTTGAAGGGGTGGAACCAGATTCCGAGCGACTGGCCGTATTCGACGCCGGTCCAGTCGTTCAGCCCGCTGGGGTACATGGGGTTGTGGTTGTTGATGGCGGTGGCGTCCATGGCGAACGAGAGCGTGCGCTTCCCGTTGGCATCGACCGCCGTCACGGACTCGAACGCCGGCCCTTCCAGAAGGGTGTTCGTGATGCGGTCGGGAGTCTGCGTGCCGGCGAGCGGCGAGCCGTCGCGGTACGAGTTCTGCGCGTTCAGCCCGTTGTAGTTGTACACGCTCATGCGCGGGCTGGCCATGTTCTGTGCATCGAAGAACAGGATGGCGAGTTCACCGGCGTGGCCCTTGGGGTTGGCCCCGGGGCTGACCACCAGCGTAAAGCCCTCCGTCACCTGATCGGTGAAGGTGACGCTCCAGGTGAATCGGTTGGTGACGGTGTCGAACGACGTGCTGATGCCGCCGATGGTCCCGCCGTTGTCGTTGATCCCGGCGCTCACGGGCTGGCCGCGGGTCCAGTCCCAGGCGAAGATAGCGGCGTTGGCGGACGAGCAGGCAGCAACGATCGCGCCCGCACCGATGAGGGAGAGGTGCTTCACAGATGCACTCCAGATTTGTGGATATGGGGCTGTCCCCGTACCTCGGAATACCCCGACGTGAAACCGGCGCTCGCCGGGATCATCCTTGCCGTCGTGGTTCATCGAGTATGCAGCGGGTTCCGCCGTGTGCCAGCGAATTGCGCTCGAAGCGTCGCCTCCGAGTTCCGACTGTGAGGGCGTGCCCGATTCAGCCGAACGTGCGGCGGGATTCTCGGCCGAGTTCCGCCCGAGGAGCAGCTAAACCGATCGTCACCGCCCGAGAACGAAAACGCCCTGCGGCGTGTCACCGAGGGCGCTGCGTTGCAGGAAGATTGTGAACGCGACGCGGCTCTTGGAGCGCGAAGGTCGGGGCCGGGCTTCGGGGGCGCGGGCCGATTCAAGGGCCGCAATTATCAGCGATCACTCATCAATGATGTGGCACGTATTCGGAATCCCGTTCTTGAAGAAGTACTGCTGGTGGTACTCCTCCGCGGCCCAGAACTTCGGGGCCTGCTCGACTTTCGTCGCGATCGGCCGCTTGTACTTGCCCGACTCCGTGAGGCGCTTGATCTCCGCCTCCGCCGCGACCTTCTGTTCCGGGGAGTGGTAGAAGATCACGGTGCGGTACTGCGTGCCGTAATCCGGGCCCTGGCGGTTCACCTGCGTGGGGTCGTGGATCTTGAAGAAAAGCGACACGAGCTTCTCGTACGAGACCACCGACGGATCAAACGTCATCTCCACCACCTCGGCGTGCATCGTGTCCCCCTCGCACACCTGCTTGTACGTCGGCTTCTCCGTCTTTCCCCCGGCGTAGCCGACGCGCGTCGAGACGACACCCTTGGTGGTGCGGAAGAACTCCTCAACACCCCAGAAGCACCCGCCGCCGAAGGTGGCGAGCTGCGTCTTCACCGCCGGCGCGGGCGAAGCGGGGGAGGTTGATCCGGGAGTTGTGGCGTTGGTGGACGTCATGGGTGTGCTGGTCGTGGTGTTGGAGGGAGTCGCGCTCGCCGGCGTGTTCGACGCGGGCTTGGCCGGAGTTGAGGGTGCGGCATTCGACGGCGTGCCGCCGCCGGCGGGGGCCTCGCCCTGAGCCGCGGCGGCTGCGACGCGGCGCACCGGCGGCTCGGAAGCAGGCCCGTAGCCGCAGCACCCCAGCGCGGCCTGCGAAGCAAAGAGTGCGGCGGCGAGGCACGAAATCGAGGCCTTGATGAAGTTGGGCATGGTGTTCATTGGATGCTCCGTAAAGCGTATTCGATGCATGGGCGGAAACCGATTCGGACACGCCAGCAGATTGGTTCGGATACTGTTCACCATGCTTACCGCGATCCTTCGTGCGCGACTCAACGTTCTTGCCCTGCTATCGCTTGCAGTTGTGCCACTGGTGGCCCTCCCCGCCTGCTCCACCGCCACCATCGCGGCCAAGGAAGCCCTCGGCTACGCAAAGCGCGAGCAACTCGTCGACCGCGTCGGCGACGCGCGCGATGCGCAGGGGCAGGCCAAGCAGCAGTTCGCCGATGCGCTCGAGCAGTTCCTCAGCGTCACGGGTGTTGGGGGATCACCCTCTACGAAGGACCTCGAGTCCCGCTACGCCAAACTCAAAGACGCCCTCGCGGCGAGCGAGAAGCGAGCCTCCGCCGTGCGCGGCCGCATCACCGACACGAAGAACGTCGCCGAGGCGCTGTTCAAGGAATGGAACAAGGAACTCGCCCAGTACTCCAGCCCCGCGATGAAGCAGGCCAGCCAGCGGCAACTTGAAGACACCAAGCGCCAGTACGAACGCCTGATCGGCGCCATGGACGACGCCGCGGCGAAGATGGACCCCGTCCTCGCCGCCTTCCGCGACCAGGTGCTGTTCCTGAAGCACAACCTCAACGCGCGGGCCATCGCCAGCCTGCAAGGCGTCAGCGAAACTCTTGGCGCAGATGTCGCGGCCCTCATCAAGGAGATGGAGACGAGCATCGCCGAGGCGGACACCTTCATCGCGGCGATGAAGACGGGATGAGCACGGAAGGCGCGCGGGAAGCGAGGAGGCTCGGAAGCGGGGTTTTCTCGTGACCATCCCGCTTTCACTTCGTCCCTCCGCGCCTCCCTCCCTCCGTGCCTTCCCCACCATGCCCGAACTCCCAGACATCCGCCTCTACATCGACCTCCTGAGACCCCGGCTCATCGGTGCCACCCTCCGCTCCGCCGCAGTCCGCGGCGTCTCCCTTCTCCGCACGTTCGACCCGCCCCCCGACGCCGCCGAGGGTTCCCGAGTGGTGTCCCTTTCGCGCCTGGGCAAGCGCGTGGCGATCTCTTTCGAGAACCAGACCCACTTCGTCATCCACCTCATGATCGCTGGCAGATTCAGGTGGGCCGACGCCGTGCCACCGAAGTCATCACGTCCGCGTGATGACTTCGGTGCTCTTGGCCCGCCCGAGAAGGCTGGCGAAGCGACCTCCCGTGCCACGGCTTCGCTTCCGAGTGAAGCCGTGTCGAACTCGCGGCAATCAACCAACGCGGAAGCCAACGAAGACCCACACGGCTTGTCGACGACGCCAAGCCGTGGCACACCTGTCCGCCCCCTCTCCAGCAGGATCGACCAGGCCCTCTTCACCTTCGACACCGGCACCCTCACGCTCACCGAAGCCGGCACCAAGAAGCGCGCCTCAGTCCATGTCGTCCGCGGCCCGCCGTCCGCCCTCACCCCCTTCAACCCCGGCGGGCTCGACCTCTTCGCTTGCAGCGACGCCGAGTTCGCCGCCACGCTCCGATCCGAGAACCGCACGATCAAGCGCGCCCTCACCGATCCCCGCCTGATCGACGGCGTCGGTAATGCGTACTCCGACGAGATCCTCCACGCCGCGCGGATGAGCCCCACCCAGCGCACGGCGAACATGGACGTCGCCGCACTGGCCACGCTGCTCCACGCCGCGAGAGAGACACTCGAGGCTTGGACAAACCGGCTCCGAGCGGAGTTCGGACTCAGCGAAGACATCCCCGCGGCCGACGCGCTCGGCACCGGCACAATCCCCGCCATCAAGCCACGCGGACGCGCTCGCGCACAATCAACCAACCCTGCGCGCTTCCCCGGCCGCTTCCCAGGCCCGGGCGAGATCACCGCCTTCCGCCCCGGCTTCGCCGTCCACGGCAAGTACGGCCAGCCGTGCCCGGTGTGTTCAACCAAGGTTCAGCGCATTCTCTACGCCGAGAACGAATGCAACTACTGCCCGCGCTGCCAGACGGACGGCAAACTGCTGGCCGACCGCGCGATGTCGCGGCTGCTCAAGAGTGATTGGCCGCAGACAATCGAGGAGTTGGAAGGCATTGAACCGAATTGAGCACCCGCGCGTTACTTCGCCCGATACTTGAACTCCTGCCCCCCGATGGAAGCCTCGAGCATCGCGCCCGAGATGGGCATGGCGAAGACCGCCACGCCTTCGCGGTAGTCGTTCGCGGCGGCGCTGCCGGATTCTGACCACACCGCCGACGCGTTGCCGCTGAACTTGAGACGCCCGTACTTGAAGTCGTTGAACGCGGTGGGCGTCTGGAAGAACACAATCTGGCTGAACGACTGCCCGCCGAGCTGGGCCCCGACGGTAACCTGCGAGACTTCGGCGAAGCCGACGTGGTTGCCCTTTTCGTACACCACGCCGCCCTCGCCGTGGGCCGCGCCCAGGCCCGCGCCGCCCTTGGTGATCTTGGGGAACACGGCGTAGGCGTGCGAGTCGGTGAAGAACCGCGTCATTGAGGCGTCCTTCAGTTTGAACCGCGACACGGTGCTGTCCGCCGCGCCGAGGTAGTACGAGTCGGTCGACGGGTTCCCACCCGACTCCCGGTACGTGGAGCAGCCGGTAAGAGCCGAAAGAGCGAGAACGGCGGAAAGGGCGAGCGTCGTGCGGTTCATGGTCCGGTCTCCGAGGATAAAGGCAGTCGAGCGCCGAGGGTGGCGATGAGCAGCAGCATACCGCGCCGCGGTTCGCGTACGCTTGGCTATCGGCGAACACGGACGCCGCAGGAGCAAGATATGGCCACCACAGTGAGCATCGCGCGGTTGTTCGTCGTAGCGGGCATGGTCGTGGCCGGTGGGTGCGCCGCCGATCAACCGTCGAAGCCAATGGCCCCAGTACCCAAGCCGACGCCGACGCCGGCGTCGTCCGCGTCCACGGCCATGCGGAGCGCGCCGCAGGCCCCGGCCAAGCCGCCGGCACCTGCCCCGAAAGGCAACACCGCCCGCGCTCCCGTCGCGGCGTCGTCGAAGCCCGCGACGCAGCCCAGTCCCGCCCCATCAGCCGATTCTCAGCGGTCAATCGCTCCATCGGCCAATGCGCGTCAGGCGGAACCCTCGAACTTGCCCAGCACGTTGCCAGCGGCCACGACGCCCGCGCCAGCACCCCAAGCGGCGTCTAACTCGGGGGCTTCCGCGCAGGCAGCGCCGCAGGCCCCCATCACCGCGGACTTCTCCACAGGTCTCCTGTTCCCCGATCCCG
>CAYZFW010000116.1:0-7385 GCA_964477615.1 uncultured Phycisphaeraceae bacterium
GAGACCAGCCCCCACTCGTACGCGCTGGAGATCGCCGCGATGGTCGCTGTTGGAATCTCCGACACGCGGGACGCGGCGGCGTGGCGAACGTCGGACGCGCGGATCGAACTCATCTGCCCGGTCGTGACCTGCTCGCGCTGGGCGTCGGTGAGGTACGACAGTGAGACGACAGCGGTGTTCAGCGCCTGCACCTGCGCCGTGTTGAAAGCGGCGCGGCGTTCGGCTGAGACGAGACCCATGGCGTAGTCCGAGCCGATGCCGCCCACCGCGGCGGTGGTGACATCGCCCATGCGGGACACGGGGACGTGGCGCACGTCGTCGGTGCGGATGGCCGCGAGTTGGGCGGAGGTTGTCTGCTCGCGCTGGGCATCGGTGAGATACCCGAGCGACACGACAGCGGTGTTCAACGCCTGCACCTGGGCGGCGCTGAAGGCGGCGCGGCGCTCCGAAGAGATAAGCCCCATCGCGTAGTCGGAACCGATCTGACCAACGGTCGCGGCGGGCACGTCGGCGAAACGGCCGACGGGGACGTGGCGGATGTCGTCAACGCGGATGGCGGCCATCTGGGCGGTTGTCGTCTGTGACCGCTGCGATTCGGTGAGGTAGCCAAGCGAAACGACAGCGGTGTTCAGGGCCTGCACCTGGGCCGCGCTGAACGCCGCGCGGCGTTCGCTTGAGATCAGACCCATCGCGTAGTCGCTGTTTATGGCGGCGAACGTCGCAGGGGGGACTTCACCCATGCGCCCGGTGGGCAGGTGGCGGATGTCGTCGGTTCGGATCGCGGCGACCTGGGCCGTGGTCAGGAGGTCACGCTGAGTCTCGGTGAGATAGGAAATGGAAACGTTCGTGGAGTTGAGCGCCTGGACCTGTGCCGCACTGAAGGCCGCGCGGCGTTCGCTTGAGATGAGCCCCATGGCGTAGTCGCTGTTGATGGCTGCGAAGGTGGCCGGGGGGACTTCGCTCATGCGCCCGGCGGGCAGATGCCGGATGTCGTCGGTGCGGATCGCGGCGACCTGCGCCGTCGTCAACTGGTTCCGCTGCGCCTCGGTGAGGTACGAGATGGAGACGTTGGTCGAGTTCAGCGCCTGCACCTGCGCCGCTGAGAAGGCCGCGCGACGGTCGGCGGAGATCAGCCCCATCGCGTAATCGCTGTTGATGGCGGCGAAGGTGGCTGGGGGGACTTCGCCCATGCGCCCGGTGGGCAGATGGCGGATGTCGTCGGTGCGGATCGCGGCGACCTGCGCGGTGCTGAGAAGGGATCGCTGCGCCTCGGTGAGGTACGAGATCGAGACGTTGGTGGAGTTCAGCGCTTGAATCTGCGCGGCACCGAACGCCGCGCGACGGTCAGCGGAGATGAGACCCATCGCGTAGTCGGAGTTGATCTGCCCGATGGTGGCGGGCGGCACCTCGATGATGCGCGTGGCGGGGACGTAGCGGATGTCGTCGGTGCGGATCGCACCCACCTGCGCAGCCGTCAGGTTCAACCGCTGCGCGTCTGTGAGGTATGCCAGCGAGACCACCGCGGTGTTGATGGCCTTCACCTGATCCGCGGTAAACGCGGCGCGGCGGTCGGCGGACAGCAGGCCCATCGCGTAATCACTGCCGATGGCGCTGACCTGTGAGGCGAGGAGGTACTTGATCGCCGCGACCGGGAGGGTACGGATGCCCTCGAAGTTCCTGGCCCGGGCGTCCTCGGAGACGGCTCGCTCGGCGACCTGATCCGCCGTCATCGCGGCACGCTGGGACGGGCTCAGCGCTGCATACGCGGTCGCGCTGAGCATCGCGAGCTGGTCGGGGCGCAGCAGGGGGATTTGGGTGGTCGTGACGCGGGCCGAGATGAACTCCACCTGCGCGTACGACAAGCCCGTGAACTGCGACGCCGTGAGGGCCGCGATGTGATCGTTCGAGAACGCTCCGAGTTCCTCGGGCGTGAGCCCCGCGAGCTGCTCGGCGGTCAGCAGCGCGAATTCGCCGGGTGTGAGGTTCGACGCCAAGATCTGAGCCGTGGTCATCGCCTGAACCTCGGCGGAGGTCCGTGCCGACCCGCCCCCTCCGCCGCCGCCCCCGCCCCCTCCCGATCCCCCGGGCACGGTGGTCCCCGGCACGATGATGCGGGCCTGCGCATCGGCGGTCTCGGCGATGAAGTCGTAACGGTTGCCGCGGAGATCGATGAGTTGAGACCCGTCGACGGTCCAGCCGCCGGGCAGAGCGCCGGTCTCCATGACGCCAGCAATGGAGCCGATGGACGTGACCCATTTCGAGCTGTCCGCGCCGGTCGAGCGGTTGCTCATGAACGTCTGGCCCAGCGCGGTGTTGATGCCCGCCAGCGCCCCGGCGTCGGCCGAGTCCTTGGCGCGCTGGGAGTGGTTGATGTAGCGAGGGATCGCGATGCCGCCGAGAATGGCGAGCACGAGGATGACCGCGACCAGTTCGATCAGCGTGAACCCGGCCCGATAGGTCGGGTTCTGCGGGCGCGGGATGCGACGATTCACTTGGAATCTGGGTGGGAGGTGTGCCACTCGGAAGAGATCGGCCCAAACTTCACCGCGTTGAAGCCATTCCCCTGCATAGGTGTGTCAACGAAAACCGCCCGCTCTTGCAAGCGGGCGGTTACTGGTTTTATTGGAAGCGGCGGCGCAGCATGCTCACGTCCGCGTGTGCATGTTCGAAACGTCAGTCAGTCGCGTGCTTTGATCGCCTCGGTCGCAGCGGCCTTGGGGTTGATCAGGAACCGCCCGGGGTTGTCGCCCGGCATCGGGTCGGCGGTGTCGGTGATGATCTTCATCGCGTCCGCGGCGGAGAGCTTCGGGTTGATCGCGAAGAGCTTGGCGGCGAGGTTGGTCACCTGCGGGGCGGCCATGCTGGTGCCGCTGGCCTTTTCCTTCTTACCGCCGGGGACGTAGCTCTCGACCTGGTAGCCGCTGGCGTAGAGGGCCACGTTCTTGCCGAAGGTTGTGAAGCCGGTGGGCTTGCCGGATTGATCGACCGCGCCGATGGTGACCATGTTGGACGCCGAGAGGCCGCTGGGGATCATCTCGCTGAACTGCGAGTCGTTGTTCGAGTTGCCGGCAGCGGCGACGAAGAGGATCTCAGGAGCGGACTTGATGGCGGCGTCGAGGCCGTCCTTCATGATCGCGAAAATCTCGCGGGCCATGTCGGCGCGCTCCTTCGGCGTCTTGCCCACGCCCTTCTGCTCCAGCGCGTCCTCGATGTCCTGACGCGAGCCGCCCCACGACATGTTCACGACGCGGACGCCGCTCTTCTTGAAGTAGTCGACGGTCTTCTGGGCCGCGGCGGCCTGGGCCTTGGCGTCTTCGATCGAGGGGGCCTTGAGGGGGATGTTGCGGTAGTCGAACTCGATGCGGGCTGTGAGGACCTGGGCGGCGGGGTTGCCATCAACGCTGATGCCGGCGACGTGGGTGCCGTGCATGTAGTTGCCCCACTGGCCGAAGTCCTCGAGGAAAGCGCCGACTTCTTCGGGCTTGAGGCCGCGGATGTAGTCGCGTGCGGCGCGGGCTTCGGGCGAGTCGATGTTCGCCTGCAGGTCGCTGAGGCCCGCGGAGTGCTGCTGCACGGTTTCCAGCGGGTTCTTGAGGTTGTCCATCGGGAACAGCAGCGAGGGAACAGGCTGCGCATCGAGGTTGAACGCGATGCCGTGGACGTCGTCAACGAAGCCGTTGCCGTCGTCGTCCTTGCCGTTGACGGTCTCGGCGGGGTTGGTCCAGAGATTGTCCTTGAAGATGGACGTGTCGACGCCCGAATCCCACACGCCGACGGTGACGGGCGAGAGACGGTCCTCGGTGCGGAGCTTCACCGCACGCTCACCCCAGATGTCTTTGGCCTCGGTGGCGTTGTCGGCCAGGAGCTTCGAGTACACCTCGCCCATTGCTTCGCGGTTGGGCAGGACGATGCGGAGGGCATAGGCGAGCTGCACCATCTGGCGGGCGATATCGCCCGAGACCTCACCGCCGGTGGAATCGACGACGGGGTCGAGTTGGGCCTGAAGCTGGCCGCGGACCAGGTCGGGCGTGGCGATCTCCATCTGGCTCTTGCGCTGCTTGATGATCTCGCGGATCTTGTCGAAGGGCAGTTCGCGGAGCTGGGCGCTCAGGACCATCTTCAGCACGCCCGTCTTTTCGGCCTCGGGCGATTTCGCGGCGGCGACCACCGCCCGCTGGACGGTGCCCAGCACCATGCGCTGGGCTTCCTTGGTCTCCAGTTCCTTCATGCGGTCGATGTACGACAGGCCCTCTTCGTGCCGGCCCTGCATGATGGCGATGTTCTGCAGGGCACCCAGGTAGCTCTGCAGCGTGGTCTTGTCCTGGATGTCGTAGCCGGCGAGATCGGCCTCGATGTCGCGCTTCACCTCGTTCATCAGCCGCTCCATGCCCGCGGCGTCGTCGATGAAGGCGCTGGCCTTGCCCTCGATCTTGTAGGTGTGTCGAGGAAGGTCGTCGGCGGTCTTGACGACTTTCTTGGCTGCCGGCGCGGCGGGGGCCGGTTCGCCCGCAGCACGGGCCGTGGAACAAAGCGGTGAAGCCACAGCGAGCGAGAGGCCCGCAGCGACAACGAGCGCGGCGGGGAGCGAAACGGTACGGACGCGGGTGCTCATGCAAACTCCAAAGCGAGGATCAGGTGGATACGGATGGGTGGCCCGCCGGTCCCCTGCGGGCTGACTGTCTTCCGTCATGTCGTGCGCCGGGAACCGGCGGCCATTTGAGGCGGCGGCTGGAGCGCGATTACTTCTTCATCTGGGGGTAGATCATGTAGCGGTCATGCACCGCGAGGGTGAGGTCGGGCAGCCCGTCGCCGGTGAGGTCTGCGATGATCGCCGCCGAGGGCTCGAACTCGCGGCTGTCCCCGCCGCGGAACAGGCGGGACTCGAAGACCTCCCACTCGGTGGCGGGCAGGAGTTTGCGGGACGCCGAGAAGGTGAAGAGCTCGCACATCTGCTCGCCCGCGTCGAGGACGACCATGTCGAGGAATCCGTCATTGTTCAGGTCGCCGGCCTCGATCTCGTGCTCCTGCCGCTCGTCGCGGTCGGCGCGGTGCGCGGCGAACTGCTTGAGGCTTGCCCGGTTGCCCGCAAGGCGGACCAGCGCGAAGGCCTCGTCGCCCAGCACCATCACGCCGGGCTGCCCGTCACCCGCGAACGAGCCGGGGTGGACGGCACCGACGTCGAAGCCGGTGAGGCGGAGTTTGTCGGTGACCTTCCAGGCCTTGTCCTCGCCGCGGGCCATGAGGATGAGGCGCTTGTTGGCCTTGTCGGAGGCGACGATGGTGGCCGCTTGGCCGGGCGTCTGCAGCACGCCCAGGCCGGTGAGCTGGCTGCTGGATTCCGGCATGGTCACCTGATCGATGACCTTCCACCCGCCCCCGGAAGTCTTCGCGTCAAGGGCGCAGAAGCGGACGAAGTTCTTGTCGGCGATGAGCAGCTCGGGGAAGTTGTCGTTGTCGACGTCGAGCAGCGCGGTGTTGTCCGGGCCCGCGGCCTGCACGAGGCCGAAGTTCGGCATCTTCTTGTCGGTGAGCACCTCCGCATCTCCACCCTCCGCGCCGACGTTCCGCACCATCACCATCGGCTCGCCGGGCGTAAAGAGCAGGAGGTCGGCCTTGCCGTCGTGGTCAAAGTCGCCGCCCATCATGGACTGCGGCGGACGTGACACGCCCTCGAGCTTGACGACCAGAGGCTCGCCCGAGCCGTCGGGGCGGTGGAGTTCCAGCGCGTGGTCGCGCTTGTCCTTCACCACGACGGCGAGGGCCGGCTTGCCGCCGAGCGTCAGGTGGTTCATCGCCACCGGTGCGGCCCCGGCGGTCTTGATGGTCAGCGGCGCGGGGAAGCCGAGGCGCTGCGTGGTCGCGTCATACGTCGCAACGCCAACCGCTTTCTCTTCTTCGCTCAGCACGAAGACCTCAAGCGCCGGCGAATCGTTCCACTGCCCGGCGGCGATGGTCTTGGGCTCCTTGAAGGCGCTGAACGAGCGGCCCTCATCAAGGCCCGTGGCGGTCTGGCGGTACAGCACGACCGAGTTGGCCGACTGATCCGTCGTCAGCAGGTCGAGCTTGCCGTCGCCGTCGATATCGGCCGACACGGTGGAGCGTGACTTGTTGGCCCCGCCCTTGAAGGCGAAGACATCCGCCGCGGCGTCACGCTCGCTGCCCGCCGCGCCCGTCGCCACCGGCTCGGTGGTCAGGTCGTAGACCACCTTGCGTTTGCTGGCACGCTCGACCACCGCGATCGACGCCGCGGGGCGGCCGTCGAAGCGGAGCGGCTCGGCCTCGACAAGTCCGGGCATCTCGAAGCGGGTCTCGGGGCCCAGCAGGTTGCCGCCGGAAGACTTGGCCCCCAGGAACAGCCGCAGCGGGGAGGGGTCGTCGGGGATGACCCCGAGGATATCCTTCAGCCCGTCGCCGTTGTAGTCCTCGAGCAGGAAGGCGATCATTTTGCCACCGGCGCCGAGTTTCACGGGTTCGCCGGTGGGGCCTTCGGGGCCCATGCTGAAGACGTTGATCTTGCCGCCGGCGATGGCCAGGAGTTCTGGCTTGGCGTCGCCCATCACGTCAGCGATCTCAAAGCCGTCCTGCCCCGCGCCGAGTTCGGCGACGCGGCGCTTCGTCAGCACCTCGAAGTTCAGCGCCTGCGTCTTCTGCTTCAGCACCACGATCTCGCCGGGGACGCCCGCGTAGACGATGTCCTGCCGACCGTCGGCGTCCACGTCGATCACGCGGAAGCCCGTGACACGGTGGGCCACGGACACCTCGGTCTTGTCGTACCAGCGCGAGGGCGGAAGTTCGTTGACCTTGAGTTCGCGCTCCATCTGCTCATCGGTGCGTGCGGCCTCGCGCTGGCGGTGGACCTCAATACGACTCTTGGCGTTGTTCACGACCACGAGGTCGAGTTTGCCGTCACCGTCCATGTCGGCCGCGAGGGCCGGGCCGCAGCCCTGGTCGAAGACGATGGTGCGGGGCTCATCGAAGCCGAAGAACCGCGACAGCGAAGCCGGCGCGGGGTTGGCCCCGACGGCGGCACCGGCCAGCGACAGGAGAAGGATGGCGGAAGGAACGGCGAGGGTGGTCGTGTTCATGCGTTTCGCTTGGGCCTTGCGGCAAGGAGGAGAGAGGCCGGAACGTCCGGAAAATACCGGCACCCCCCGGCCTGGATGCCGGAATCGGGAGAGGCCGGGGGTCGGAGTTTATCCGGGGTAGGAAGGCCCGGTCCGAGTACGTCTCGGGTGGCCACAGCAGACAGGGCGGCAACGGTGAAATTGGCTCGAAATTCGGCTTCCCGAGGCGTGATGGTGGCCCCTACCCCCATTCGGTGGTAGGCTCCTTGCACTCGCGTCGGCCCCGGCACAGGGGGCTCGCGCTGTCGTTGTCCTGATGCT
>CAYZFW010000117.1:0-7368 GCA_964477615.1 uncultured Phycisphaeraceae bacterium
TAAATAAAAAAGAGACGGCGCAGCGCCGCGGCCCGCGCGTCCTCGAGCAACTGGTACGGGATGACGAACTGGATGTCGTCCATCTTGGGGTGGCGCACCTGCATGGCACGCTTGAGCA
This sequence comes from uncultured Phycisphaeraceae bacterium, assembly GCA_964477615.1. Classification (GTDB taxonomy): domain Bacteria; phylum Planctomycetota; class Phycisphaerae; order Phycisphaerales; family UBA1924; genus JAFLCM01. The sequence continues at coordinate 119 of CAYZFW010000117.1, forward strand.
ACGCGGCGTCGGTGAGCACACGATCGCGCGTGGGGGATTCGTAGATGATCTCGCGGATCTGCACCTCTTCGCTGCTCCGCGAGCCGGACTGGATGCGGACCACCGCGTCGCCGAAGCGGGCCTGGGCGGTGGTGAGGGGGACGTGGAGATCGAGGTTGAAATCGCGCCCCACCAGGGCCGCGCCGGCCCCGCCGCTGGTTCCGACGGGAGCGAGCACACCGATGACCGTGAACACCTGCTCATCAATCCGCAGCGTGCTGCCCAGCGGGTCATCGAAGGGGAACATGGTGCGGGCGATGTCGTGCCCCAGCACGGCGACCGCGGCGTGGCTGTCCATGTCGCCCTGGCTGAGGTAGCGGCCCCGTGCGAGTGTGAGGTTCGCCACCTTCTGGAGTTCCGGCGTGGTGCCGAAGCCCTGGCTCTGCTTCCGCAGCGCCCCGCGCAGCACCTGCGACCCGATCGACTTCAGCGGGACGACACTGGCGGCCTCGGGGAACGCCCCCTGCACCATCCGAAGGTCATCGCGGGTGATCCCGAACTTGGCGAGGAACGTTCGCCGGTTGGCGTTCTGGCTGTTGCTCTCCGGCGGCTTGATGGATCGGATAATGATGTTGCGCGCGCCCAGCCGCTCGATCTGGGCGAGCGCGGCCTGCTTCGAGCCCTCGCCGATGGCGATCATGGTGATGACCGCCGCCACGCCGAGAATGATGCCGATCGCCGTCAGCACGCTGCGGAGGGCGTGCAGGCGGAGGTTGGCGAGGCCTAGGCGGATGGTCTCAAGGAGAAAGGTCAAATGGGGTCGGCGTGGGGGACGATGTGGTTTGCGGCGATTGCCCGAGAGGTGAGGACGGCGAACGGTTGTCCGACCGAGGCCTCGGGACACGCGGGAGGAGTTTGTTCGTATGGGGTCGCGCCTTCGAGGTTGCGGCCGATACAGTGGATGAGCCCCCCCCAGACGCGCCGCGCCGTCCAACCGGGCGGCATCTCGATGACTTCTTGACCCACCATCGCCACAAACCCATAGACCCGTACCCCACCCTCACCCAACCACATGCCCACCGTCACCGTCCATGAAGAGACACTGAGCGACCGCGGGTGGTCGTTCCGACTGACCTGGGTTGCGGCGGGCCGCAGCGAGGCGGAAGCCGAAGCCGGTCACTCCGGCCGGGGGATCGCGGTCGGGGGCGAACGCAGTGTGGTGCTCTCCTTGGGCTGGCACGACTACGAGCACTGGTCACACGGGATGTCGGCACCGATGGACGTGGCCCGGGCGGTGCTGGAAGCATCCCTGGAAGAACGCCCGGAACTGGCCCTGTCCCATCGGGTCGACGCCTCGACCCTGCGCCGGATGGTCGGGGGCCTGGACGCGATGGTGCGGGAACGGCTGGGGGGCGGGTAAGGGCGTTGATCCGGACCGCCGATCACACCTTGCACGCGTCGGCGCGCGTCAGGAAGATCGGCAGGATCACGTCGAGCTTGGTCGCCGTGAGCACGCCCTTGATCGACGCCGGCACCGCGGCCAGCCGCAACCGACCACCGCTGGCCCGCACCGCCTTGTTCACGCGGATGATCGCGGAGAGGCCCGGGCTGGGGATGTAGGTCAACTTGGCCATATCAAGCACGAGCACGCCGGGCTTGCTCTCGAGAAGCACGTTGATCTGCTTCTCCATCGATTCGCACGCCTCGACATCCGCCGACCCGATGAGCTCGGCGACAATCCCCCCGTCGAACTTCTCGTGTTGAACGCTGAACGACATGCACTTCTCTCCGACCGTGTGGGTGGTGTTGGCTGACAGCCGCCGCACGATACTGCACGCCCCCGGCGATTGGGCGAAACCAGACGCGATCTTTGCACAATCCTGACAAGGCCCGGCAAGTGTCCCATCCGCGGTATGCCCCCGACCCCCGACCCCCGGACCCCGAACCCCAGCAGCGCTACACCCGCCGGTCCAGCAGCCGGTACTGGATCGCCTCCGCCACGTGCGCCAGTTCCAGCGCCTTCGCGCCTTCCAGGTCCGCGATGGTCCGAGCGATCCGCCGGACCTTGTCATAAGCCCGGGCGCTGAGCCCCAGTTCGGTGATCGCCTGGCCGAGCATCTCTCGCGCTTCGTCGCTCATCGGGGCCAGCGTGTCGAGCTGCTTCCCCCGCAGCCGAGCGTTCACCCTCTCGCCCTGGCGGGCACTCTGCACCGCCCGTGCCGCGTTGATCTTCTCGCGCATGGCCGTGCTGCTCGTCCCCCGCGCCGCACCATCACCACCACTCGCCAGTTGTTTCCACGGCACCGCCGGCGCCTCCACGTGGATGTCAATCCGATCAACCAGCGGGCGCGAAACGCGCGAGAGGTACCGCTCCATCTCGCGCCGCCCGTGGTCGTCGCTGGGCATGTCGCCCTTGGCGGTGGGGTTCATCGCCGCCACCAGCATGAAGTTCGCCGGGAACTTCACCGCCGAGTGCGCCCGCGAGATGCTCACGTGCCCGTCCTCGAGCGGCTGGCGCAGCGTGTCGAGCACCGCCCGCGGGAACTCCGGCAACTCATCGAGGAACAGCACGCCGCGGTGCGCCAGCGAGATCTCCCCCGGCTTGGGCACCATCCCACCCCCGATCACCGCCACCGCGCTCGCCGTGTGGTGCGGCGTCCGCACCGGACGCACCGTCACAAGCCCACCCTGTCCGCCCGCACCGCCCCCCGCACCGCCGGAACCCCCCATCCCCTCCGGCATCCTTCCCACCGCGCTGTAAATCCGCGTCACCTCCAGCGCTTCCTCCGGTGACATCGGCGGCAAAATCCCCGGCAGCGCCTTGGCCATCATCGTCTTGCCCGTCCCCGCCGGGCCCAGCATCAGAAGGTTGTGCCCGCCCGCCGCCGCCACGACGATCGCGCGCTTCACCGCCTCCTGGCCGCGCACTTCCGCGAAGTCCACGTCCGCCTCGCTCTGCGCAATCAGCGACGCCACGTCCACCGGCGGGTGCGGCTCCACCTCCAGCACGCCGTTGAGAATCCCAACGACTTCCGCCAAAGACCGCACCGGGATCACCCGCACCCCCTCGACCACCGCCGCTTCCTGCGCGTTCTCCGCGGGCACGATCACCCCGTCGAACCCGCGCTGCCGCGCCATCGCGCTCAGCGCAAGCGCCCCGCGGATCGGACGAACCCGACCATCCAAAGACAACTCCCCGGCGATCAGGTACTTCCGATGATCCAACGGCTCCGGTGCCACCTGCTGCAAGCCGGTGCCGCCAAATCCACCACCAGAACCACCGCCACCCGGCACCACATTCCCCCGAGGCGTCACACGCGTCTCGTTCCGCCGACCCGCCGCGGGCACGATCGTCGCGTCCGCCATCAGCAGCCCCACGGCGATCGGCAGGTCATACACCGGCCCTTCCTTCTTCAGGTCCGCCGGCGCGAGGTTCACCACCACGCGACCCTGCGGGAAGCGGTACCCGCCGTTGCCGATCGACGCCCGCACCCGCTCCATCGATTCCTTCACCGCCGCATCGGGCAGCCCGACGATCAGTTCCTTCTGCTGCCCCGTGAGATCAATGTCACACTCGATCTCGCACGCCACGGCGTCGATCCCCTGAAGCACAAACGAATGAACTCGTGCGAGCATGCGGACAGCATACCAAACGGATGCCGTATGTTCACGGGCGACGCAACCCCGATTCGAGAAAAGAAAACGCCCGCGTGCGAGGACGCGGGCGTGGGGTGGTCGTGATTGATGGAGATGGTTAGTTGATTCGGTCGCCGACCTTGTAGAACTGCGCGGCGTCGGGGTGGGCTTCCACACCGTTGTACTTGAACCCGCGCGGGAACCAGAGCGACGGGTTCCGGCTTTCGGACTGCGTGAGCACCTTCACGCTTCCGTCGAACATCGCCACCGAAATGCGCCCGGCATGGCGGTAGGTCAGGCTGTTCACGTCGCCGCGGTTCTGGTGGAGACTCGTCGAAATGTCGCCGAACTCAGCGGACCGTCGAGTGGTCGCGTTACCGCAGGCAAAGGAACCGAGCATCACGTCGCCTGGGGTTGCGTCAAAATCGGGCTTCAAATCTGACGGCAGAAACCGGAACGCGGTGACGTTCGCGACCTTCGATGAAGGGTTCTGGAGACTGTCCAGGCGGGGACGATAGCTGGGCAGGTCAGCGGGGTTCGTGCTCACAGGTCCCGTGAAAGCTGGATAGACGTATGCGATATTCGCTCCAGTGTTCTCGTCCAAGACCAACCCGCCGCCTGTCGAGGAAAGAGGATTTGAGCCGCCTTGCGGGTTTCGGGAATACCACTGGAAGTTCCCGGGCATGAGGAAGCTGATCCCCACCATCGGCCCTCTTGCAGCAACTTCCTCCCTGACATTCCGCGTCCAATCGCTTTCACGCGTCGAGAACACTGTCGACGTGACTTTCATCGCGGGGTCCGCGAACCTCTCGAAAATGGCCCGAAACCGCTGGCCGATGCCGTTTGGAAGCCCGGCATCCTGGAGAGCCGGGCTGATCCAGTCCCAGCACTGAACCGGCTGTGACCCATCGGAGTTGGCTCGCTTGTACCTCGGGTCATTTGCGCCGATGCCGGTTTCGTAGGAAAGTCCCGACGAGTTGCAGCCTGGAATCCATCCGTCCGAGGATGAGGCGTACGCCTGCACCCCGAGGGACAGTTGGCGTTGCATGTTGCCGGCGACAATCGTCCAAGCGCTTTGCCGCGCTTTCCCGAGTGCGGGCAGCAGAAGCCCGATGAGCAGCGCGATGACAGCAACCACAACGAGAAGTTCGACCAGAGTGAATGCTCTACGGGGGGCAATAGTTTTCATTGTCTTGGTCCCTTTGTCTCCGAATCTCTCGTGCCGCGTCGGAGTGGTCTGCCACTCATGGGACGATGAACGTCTTCAGGTCGATTTTGATCTCTTCCTGCTTCAGTTCCTTGGACTTGATGCGTGAGAGCAGGTCGGGGCGATACCGCTCACCCAGCACGCGCTTCCCGTCGGCTTCCTTCGCGATGGGATAAAGCACCGGCTTCCCGCTGGCATCCAGCGCCGGAATCATCCCCAGGCGGCTTTGGGCAACGCTTTCGACTTGCCCGGTCACTACGTTGACAAGTTCAATCGTTCCCGGGATCGGGTTCTTCTGCCCCGCAAACGTGAAGTACAACCCCACGATCAGCACGATCGGACCCAGCACCAAAATGACCTTCTTGAACTTTTCCATGCGGCAATCGGTCGAAAATGGCCCAAGTCTGCCGCGGCCTCCGCACCGGATTGCTCCGGCTGCCGAAGGGTCGCGGCGCAAGCAACGAGTGTAGCCCACGCCCAACCAGTCTACAAACCCCGTGTGGACATGGTGTTGCGCCGCACCGCCTTCACCCGAATCTCACCAAACAGCTCCCGCCCCCCGGCCCCCGCCCCCCGCCCCCCGCCCCCGCCCGCGAATCGCCACCCGGCACTCCGATACAGTCCCGTGACGTGCCACGTGATCCTCACCAATCACCCGTCGAACCCGTCCCCGCCCCCGGACGTGTCCCGAGCGACCACCCCCCCCTCGTCCTCGGCCTCGCCGGCGGCATCGGCGCGGGCAAGTCCGCCGTGGCCCACGCCTTCGCCCGCCTCGGCTGCGCCGTGATCGATTCCGACAAGGAGGCCAAAGCCGCCCTCGATCTGCCCCATGTGCAGGCCTCCTTGAAGCAGTGGTGGGGCCCCGGCATCGTCGGCGCGGACGGCACCACCGACCGCGCCGCCGTGGCCCGGATCGTCTTCGCCGACCCCGCTCAGCGGACCCGCCTCGAAGGTCTGATCCACCCCCTGATCCGCCGAACCCGTGAGTCCGCCCAGGCCGAGGCCCGGGCCGCGGGGGCCCCCGCGATCCTCTATGACGCGCCCCTTCTGTTTGAAGCAGGGCTGGACCAACTCTGCGACGCGGTGATCTGGGTGGAATGCCCCAGAGAAGAGCGTCTCCGCCGGGTGTCGGCCACCCGAGGATGGACCGAAGCCGAACTCACCCGCCGCGAGGCCGCCCAGTGGCCGGTGGAAAAGAAGCGGGCGCTGTGCCAGCACGAGATTGAGAACGGGGCCGAAGCTCTCTCCCACCTTGACAAGCGGGCCGTCGATTTGCTTGCTATACTCCTCCGCGAGCAGGCCTCCCCATGAGGGGTGCCGGTTCGGGCCTTCCGCCCGCCGCCGGCCAACCTTCCGCCTGCTTCACCACGACAACCAGCCGCCACGGTCATTGCGAGAGAGGTTCTCGCGTTCGGGCGGAGTCGGTTTTCGCCCCCGTCCCCGGCAGAGGAAGCCAAGCGGGACATGTCCCAGGGCCTCGTTTCGATCCCCATCACAATCCTGTGATCCGTTCCCGGCGTGGTGACGCCGGATGCACGGGCCGCCCGTTGATTTCGGGCCGCCCCTTCCCAGCGCGACAACCTCCGCGCCGCGGACCAACAAGCCAATGCCACGAACCTCAGCCGCCGCGACAAAGTCGAAGCCCAAGTCCTCGAAGGCCGCCGCCGAGAAATCGGACAAGGCCCCGACGAAGCGCCCCCGCGCCGCGGCCGCGGAGGGAGGCGACGAAAAGCCCACCAAGCGCCCACGCACGACAAAGTCTGCGCGCGATGATGACGCGGGCGCTCCGGCGGTCGCGGCCCGCGAGCCCGCCCCCGCGCCGACACCCGCGCCGGTCATCGTCGAACCCCGACCCGCCCCCGCCGCGGCACCTTCCGAACCCGCTGCACCGCGTCCGCCCATGCCGTCGTGGGCTTCTCCCGCGAACGGCAGCCCCGCGCCAGCACCTCAGCCCAATCAAGGTGGTGGCGGCGGGGGGCGCCCCCTCTATCAGCACCATCAGCAGCGCCAGTGGTCCGGTCCGCAAGACCGCGGCCAGGACCGCGGCCCGCGCCAGTTCAACGACCACAACCGCGGCCCACGTCCCTTCAACAACTCGAATCCCTCGAACACCAACAGCCCGAGCCAGACCATGAACCAGCCCAACACCCAAGGCGCCAACCAGAACTCCGGCACCGCCGTCATGAACCCGCCCCAGAACCAGGGCGGCGGCAACGGCAACGGCAACGGCAACGGCAACGGCGGCAACTACGGCAACGGTGGCGGTGGCGGGGGCGGCGGGATGCAGGGCCTCACGCCCAACCAGAAGAAGCGCCGCCGCAAGAAGAAGAACAAGGGCGGCGACGGCTTCTTCCCCGGCGGCGGCGGTGGGGGCGGCGGTCACTCCGGTGGCGGTCACTCAGGCGGCGGTGGTCACTCTGGGGGCGGC
>CAYZFW010000118.1:0-7324 GCA_964477615.1 uncultured Phycisphaeraceae bacterium
GAGGCCGGCGTGGACCTTGCGCAGACCATCGAAGTAGAGCGAGGTGAGGCCGCAGGTGGGGTTCGTGAGCGAGACGAACGCGTTGCCGGTGGGGCCGAAGATGTCGAACCCGACGAGGTCGTTCGTGCTGAAGCCCAGCGAGCCGATGACGGTCGTGACGCCGGCGTTGAACGAGGCGTTGTCGCCGGCCTGGGTGCCGATCTCGATAAGGGCGCCGAGGTTGGAGTCGATGCCGAACTCGCGGATCGAGCCGGCGGGCACACCCGCGAGGCTGTTGTTGTACGCGACCGCGACCGCCCGGGGCACGCCGCCGGTGGCGTACGAGAGGTTCGTGTCGACGCCGGCGGAGGAGCCGTTGACGGGGTTCAGGCGGCGGTTGCCGCCCAGGCTGTTGACCACGCGGATGCGGTCGACGGTGGGGTTGAAGTCGATGCCGTACTCGGCGCTGTCGAGGGCGGGGGTGAACGAGCCCACCGAGGTGGCGGCACCGGTCATCGTGTTGAGGGCGTACACGCGGTTCGAGGAACCGACGCCGAAGACCTGGCCTGTGGCGGGGCGGAGGTCGATGCCGATCAGGTTCTCTCCGGCCTGCAGGCCGGAGATCGCGACGGTCGAGGCGATGGCGCCCGGGTTCGACGAATCGAACGAGACCAGCACGTTGTCGCTGCGCAGGCCGATGATGGTCTCACCGGCGGAGGTCCCCGCAAGGGCGGCGACAGCCAGAACGCTCAGAAGGGTCGTCTTCATTTCGGTGTCTCTCTTTCTTTCTCTTCTCGCCCCACGCCGTGATCGTTCGGCGGCGGGGCAGGTGGGCAAACCGGGGCACCGTGGACAAGCGGATACCCCACGCCGGCACGCGCCGGCGGTGTTTCAGATGAATGACGGCGAGACGCGGCGACAGGGCCGGGCCGATCCGTGCGGGGAGGGGGTCCGCAAGTGGATTGGGCGTAGTTTTTGATCGGGGCAGGATTTTTGCGGCTTTTCTTGACGCGTCCCGACGCCGAACCGTCGGGACATCTACAGCAGCGCCACCGGGTCCACATCCACCGCCGTGTGCTCGTCGCTGGTCACCAGGCCGGCGTTGCGGGCGTGGGTGAGGGCCGCCTGGATCACGCCCGCCGACGGGGCGAGCATCTCGACCGACACGCGGAAGTACCCCGCCACCCGCGAGATGGGGCACGCCATCGGCCCCTTCACGCGGAGTTGGCCCGACCACGCCGAAGTTCCGGGGGCGTCGCCCGTCGGCGCACGCAGCGCCGCGGCGATGCGGGCCGCCGCCGCTTCTGCCTTTGCCGGGTCCTCGTCGCGGCACACCACGCGGGCCATCCGCCCCGAGGGCGGGAGCCCGGCGCGGGCCCGCAGGGTCAGTTCGCGCTGCGCGAAAGCGCGGAAGTCGTGACCCGCCGCGGCCGTGATGCTGGGCTCGCTGGGGTTGAACGTCTGCACGATCACGCGGTCGGTCGGGGCGACGCCTTCGCGGAGCGCCTCGCGCTCCCCACGCCCTGCGCGGCCCGCCACCTGCGCAATCAGTTGGAACGTCCGCTCGGCGGCGCGGAAGTCCGGCAGGTTCAGCGCGGTGTCGGCGTTGATCACCCCCACCAGCCGGACGTTGGGGAAGTCCAGCCCCTTGCTGATCATCTGCGTGCCCAGCAGCAGCCGCACCTCGCCGCGCCGGAAGCGTTCGAGGGCATCGAAGTAGTCCGCCGCCCTCGTCATCGTGTCGGCGTCGAGTCGCAGCATGGTCTTGCCGAGCACGAGGGCCTCGAACTTCCGCGCGAGTTCCTCCTCCAGCCGCTGGGTTCCGAACCCGAAGGTGCTAATGCGTTTGGCGCACACCGGGCACTGCGCCGGCAACGACTGCTCGGCGAGGCAGTGGTGGCAACGGCAGAGTGAAAGGGACGGAGGCACGGAGGCACGAAGGCGCGAAGTGGGAGGTTCATCAGACCCTTCGTGCCTCCGTGCCTCCGTCCCTTCGTGCCTTCCCCCCCGGTGATACACCATGGTCACGTCGCAGTACTTGCACGTCATGATCCACCCGCAGCGGTGGTCGGGGCACGAGACATAACTTGCATACCCGCGCCGGTTCAGCAGGAGGATCACCTGCCCGCCCGCGCTCAGCGTCTCGCCCACAGCGTGCTGCAGCCGCGGCCCCAGCGAGTGCTGCAGCCGCGCATCGGGGCCGACTCGGGCGCGACGCTCCTCGACCATGTCGACAATGTCCACGCGGGGCAGCCGCCCGCCCCCGACACGCCGGGGCAATTCCACCAGGTTGAACCGCTTCAGCTCTGCGGCGTTGTGCCACGATTCCAGCGAAGGCGTCGCCGAGCCGAGGATCACCGGACAGCCCGCACGCTGGGCCCGGCGCAGCGCGACGTCCCGCGCGTGATAGCGCGGCAACTGGTCTTGCTTGTAGGAGTGGTCGTGCTCTTCGTCGACGATGATCAGGCCCAGGGGGTGGTGCGCCGGTCCGGGGGCGTCGCCCCTGTCTGCCAGCGGCGCAAACACTGCTGACCTCGCCCCCACCACCACGCGTGCCTCCCCGCTGGCGACGCGGTTCCACTGCTGGTTGCGCTGCGACGCCGTGAGGCCCGAGTGCAGCACCGCAACACCAACTCCAGCCCGGCCGCCGAAGCGAGACAAGAACCGCCCCGCGGTCTGCGGCGTCAGGCTGATCTCCGGCACCAGCACGATGGCGCTCTCGCCCCGGGCGACCACCGCTTCGAGCACCCGCAGGTACACCTCGGTCTTGCCTGATCCCGTCACCCCGAACAGCAGGTGCGGGCGGAACGTCCCGAGCGATCCCACCACCTCCCCCACTGCCCTGGACTGGTCGGGGGTCAGTTCCGGGGGCTCATCCGGCCCTTCGTCAGCCACCTCCGCCTCCCACCCGCGTGCCCGGACCCCCTCCCGGACCGTTTCGCGGAGCAGCCCGAGCGCCACCAGACGGTTCACGCCCGCCACCGTCTTTTGGCCAATGGCCAGCGCGAGGTCGCGGGCCTCCATCGGGAAGGCCCCCGGCGCGAGGGTGCCGACCCCCTGCCACGCGGCCTGCACCATGGGGGTCAGTTTCCCCTTCGGCTCGGCCCCGGGCACCCGCTCCAGCACCACCCGGCTGGTCTTGCCGGTCTGCTTTTTGACCGCCGAGGGGACCATGGCGGAGAGCACCATGCCTAGCGGGCAGCAGTAGTACCGGGACACCCACCGCGCCAAATCAACCAACGAGGCCGGAAATGCCCGGCCCACAACGCGGTTGACCGCCTTCAGCCCCTTGGGCCGGGCCTCCCCGGAGCCGCCGCGGGCCCCATCCTTCTCGGTGCCCCCCGTCGAATCCTCGACGACCACCCCCTGAACCAGCGAGTTCCCGCGCCCCAGCGGCACCTCCACCCGCTGGCCCACCCCCACGTCCGCCCAGTCGTCCGGAACGGCATAGGTCAGGCCGTCCATGCCGAAGTCGGCCCTCTCGATCCCCCGCTCGACGACCACGCGGACCAGCCGCCTGCCCAGGGGCTGGGGCGACGCCCGACCGCTCGGGGACATGGGGAACAGTTCCTCGTTCACAGTCACGAAAGGTAGCCGGGAGGCTCGGATTGCGGGAACCTTCCTTTGGTTGCGGCAACCAAACCCCGCCGGTATGTTCGCGGCCCCGTTTCGATGGGCAAGGCCCGCCGCTTGCCCGGTCCGGTTCCCGATTTCGACGCGCCGCCCTTGGTCGGTCGCGCCGGGCTTGGGGACTGTCGGCGTCCCTTTCTTCGCCCGGTGGCACGCACCGGCGCGAAGACCGGAACCGCTCGGCACGGACGCCCGAACCGGGATGCCCGCCTCGCTGTCGCTCGATGATTCGCCCTTTCGTTCCACCGATTTCGATCCGAGTTCTGGAGATTGCGCATGCCCATGCCCATGGTCCGTTCCGCCCGGATGTTCGTGAAGGCCGCCACGCTGGTGGCCTCGCTGGCGGGTACGGCGTTCAGCGCCGATCAGGTTGTCGCGGGCGAAGGGGCGGACCGCATCGCCCAGTTGCTTGACGCCGGCCAGGTGATCGAGGCGCGCGAGGAAGCCGCCGCGATGATGCGCATCGCCGGTCAGGGCGAGAGCCGCACGAAGCTGCTCGATCTCCTCGCCGCCGCCGACCGCAAACTCGAGGCGATGGACGATGTCGAGATCAGCCTGCAGAAGGCGCAGTACGGCGTGAAGACAGGGGACCTCCGCGGGGCCGACCGTCAGGCCGCCGCCGTCCTCCGCTCCGACAAGGCCACGCTCGATCAGAAGACTACCGCGTCGAACCTGATGGACCGCTCGGCGCAGATGCGTCAGGAACTCGCCCCCACCGCGATCGCCACGCTCGAGCAGTCGATGCGTGACCTGCGCTCGGGCAACTTCGCGCAGGCCAAGACCGGGCTGGCCAGCATCAGCCGCCTGGGACTGAAACTCGATCAGAACCAGCAGTCGCTGCTGAACCGGGCCCAGAATCAGATTCTGGAAGCCGAGCAGAAGCAGGGCAAGCCATTTGAGTCCGGTCCGATCGGCCTGGCCGCGTTGGCGCGTCAGGAAGGGTTCGGCAGCCCGGTCGACTCCGGCCCCGGCTCGCGTCCGCCGCTGCCCAACGCGCCGCAGACGCCGACGCCCGCCCCGACCCGCGCTCCGGAAGCGCCCGCGCCAGCAACCGACGCGGCCCAGCCGGCCGCCCCCGCCGCCGAGCAGCCCGCGGCCCCGGCCGCGTCCGAGCCCTCGTACACCCCGCCCCCCGCCGCCGAGGCCCCCGCGCCGGCCGCGTCGGACAACCTCTTTGACCAGACGGCGTCGTTCGACGCGCAGCGTGTGCTGCGCGAGGCGGACGCCGCGTTCGACGCCGGCCGCTACAACGAGGCCGCTGAGAAGTACGCCCGCTGCGCCGGCGAGTACTCGCGATTCCTGCGGGCCGAAGAGGTGAACCGCGCGTCCGAGCGTCGGCGCGAGTCACAGGTCCGCGCCGGCGGCTTCAACGCCGGCGGCAACGACCTTGTGCAGGCCGAGCTGCGCACCCGCCAGGTGATGCGTGAAGAGGCCGAGGCCGTGGTTGCGAATCAGATGCGCACCGCGCAGGACGCCATCGCGGCGGGCGACCCCGAGGCCGCCCGCACCGCCGCGGCCACCGCGCGGCTGAAGTGGAACGAGGCGAACGCCAACGGGCTGCTCTCCGCCGAGCAGTTCAAGTCGAAGATGACCGAGATCGATGCGCTGGTGCGCCAGATCGATACGTCCGCCGAAGAAATCCGCGCCCGCGCCAGCAAGGCGCAGTCGGAACAGCTCAGAGCCGACAAGATGTCGCAGGAGCAGCGGGCCCGGAGCGAGCGCGAGACCCGCATCAACGAGAGCCTCGACCGTCTCCGCGCCCTTCAGGCCGAGCAGAAGTACGAGGAGGCCCTGCAGGTTGTGGACGAGGTGCTGTTCCTTGACCCCACGAACCCCGCCGCGCTGCTGATGAAGGACATCATCCGCGACGTGGTGCAGTACCGCACCTACGACCGCCTGCAGCGCGATAAGCACTACTCATACGCTGAAGAGCAGCTCAAGATTCAGGAGGCGATGGTCATTCCTCAGGAGCTGATGCAGTTCCCGACCGACTGGCCCGAGATCAGCCTGCGCCGCGGCGACGTGCAGTCGTACACCGAGTCCCCGATTGACCGGCGCGTGCTGACCACGCTCGACACGCGGAAGATCCCCGCGAACTTCCAGGATAATTCGCTCTCCGACGTCCTGTCGTTCATCGCGACGGTCAGCAACGTCAACCTCGACGTCGACTGGGACCAGCTCCAGGACATCGGGGTCGAGAAGGACACCAAGGTCACGCTCGAGCTCCGCGAGGTCACCGCACGCACCGTTCTCGACCGCATCCTTCAGAAGGCCAGCAAGGACGAGTTCAGCCGCGCCGGCTGGGCCGTGCAGGACGGCGTCGTCGTCGTCTCCTCCGAGGCCGCTCTCCGCAAGAAGACCTTCATCGTCCTCTACGACGTCCGCGACCTGCTCTTCCAGATCCCCAACTACAACGTCGTCCCCCAGCTCGACCTCACCTCGGTGCTCAGCGGGGGCGGCACCGACGGCGGCGGTGGTGGTGGCGGCGGTGGCGGCGGCTCGTCGCTGTTCGGCGGCGGCGGCGGACAGGGTGCCGGTGCCGGCGACGGACGGACTCCCGAGCAGATCGAGCAGGACCAGCTCACCGCGCTCCTCGAAATCATCCAGACCAACGTCGACTTCAACGGCTGGAAGGACAACGGCGGAGACACCGGCGTCGTTCAGAACCTCAACGGCAACCTCATCATCACCAACACCGCACGGAACCACCGCGAGATCCAGGGCCTTCTCAACCAGCTCCGCGAGGTCCGCAACCTCCAGATCAACGTCCAGACCCAGTTCCTCGTCGTCTCGCAGGCCTTCTTCGAGAAGATCGGCTTCGACCTCGACATCTACTTCAACGGGCAGAACAACCAGTACAAGTCGGCCCAGCTCCAGCAGCGGTTCTTCGGCGCCGACTCGTTCGGCGAGGGCCTCAGTGTGCTTCCGTCTGACCTCCTGGGCACCTCCGACCGCACCAACGCCACCACCGGCTGGACCGTTACCGACGTCGCCGACGACGGCACCCTCACCTACGGCTTCCAGCAGAACTCCTTCGCCGTCGTTGCCCCCAACGATTGGTCGGTGATCCCCGTCCAGCAGGGCGGCGACAACCTCGCCAACCGAATCCTCGGCGGCAGCCAGTTCGCACAAGACGTACTGAACGTCAACCCGGCCTTGGGCATCGCCGGCCAGTTCCTCGACGACATCCAGGTCGACTTCCTCGTCGAGGCCACGCAGGCCGACCGGCGCTCGGTCGCCCTCACCGCGCCTCGCCTCACCATGACCAACGGGCGGGCGGCGAACATCTATGTCGCCAACCAGATCGCCTACATCTCCGACCTGACCCCCGTGGTCGGCACGTCGGCCGTGGCCTTCGATCCCACGCTGAGCACGATCTCCGAAGGCTTCACGCTGCTGGTCCGCGGCGTCGTTTCCGCCGACCGCCGCTACGTGACGACCGACATCCAGGCCCGCATCTCGCAGCTGCAGCGCCCCTTCCGCTCGGTGCCCATCAGCGCCCAGGCCGCGGGCGGCAACGGCACCAACGGCGCCCCCGTCACCTCGACCACCAACGTCGAACTGCCCACCTCCACCGTGACCAGCGTCTCCACCGGCGTCACCATCCCCGATCAGGGCACGCTTCTGCTCGGCGGCCAGCGGGTCGGCTCGGAGATCGAGGTCGAGACCGGCGTCCCCGTCCTCAGCAAGATCCCCATCATCAACCGCTTCTTCA
>CAYZFW010000119.1:0-7313 GCA_964477615.1 uncultured Phycisphaeraceae bacterium
TCGAGATGGTCAGCCGCATGACCAAGCAGATGGCCGGCATCGGCATGATGGGCAAGGTGAAGGCGATGAAAGAGATGCGCGCCATGGCGTCATCGGGCGCCATCCCCGGAATGCCCAGCCTCGGCGGCCTCCCAGGCTTTGGCGGTAAGGGCTCGACACGCGTCGAAATCCCCAAGGGGCGGTTCAAGAAGCGCAAGTGATTATGTCGGTTCTCGCGCCGCGAATCGACGCCTGAGCATCGCCGCGATGCTCAGGGTGAAGGAGCGCCGCCCCCCCACTCAACCACGCGAAATCGGCAGGAAATCCCTCGACTGCCCCTTGGCCCAAGCCTCGAATCTGGGCCAGAACACTTCCTTCAGCAGAATCTTGACGCACGCGGCGAACGGGATCGCCACCATCACCCCGTAGAACCCCGCGAGCGATGCCCCCGCCAGCACCGCGAACAGGATCGTTGGCGTGTCCATGCCCGTGGCCTTGCCCTGGATCAGCGGCGTCCAGATGTAGTCGTCCGTCGCCTGAACGATCCAGTACAGGACCGCCGGCGCACCAACCACCCACCACCATTCGGTCTGCCACGGCGTGTCGCTGGGGTTCAACCACATCAGGATGATCGCCACCGGCACGCCCAGGAGGGCCAGATACGGCACGAGGCTCAGCACGCCGACGATCATCCCGACCACCAGCGGGGCTGGCACGCCGATGAGCCAGAAGCCGAAGGTGAACAGCACGCACAGGATCGCCGAGATGGTCAGCCGTCCGCGGATGAACGCGGCGATGACGCGGTCCATCTTGGACACGATGTCGATCACGCGGGCCTTGTTCTTTTCGGGAATGAGCGAGGTGAGCCGGGCCTTGACGCCAGCCCACGCGGTACACATGAAGAAGAAGAAAAACAGCGTGAGAAACAGCACGAAACCGAGGTAGAAGACACTCAGCAGGATGCCCCACAGGGCGGTGAAGGCGTCGGCCCCCGAACCGATGACGCTGCCAGCGAGCCAGCGCCGGACCGTCGGCATGTTGGTGCGGAGCCAGTCATAGGCGAAGTCGGCCCAGCGCTCCGCCGGGGTCGGCTCGCGGTCGGAGGCGCCGTCGCCGACGGGATCAATCGGAGCGGGCGTACCCCCCCCACTCGTCTCGGCGCCGTCGCCGGAACGCTGGATCGCGAGTTCAGGGTGGCGCTTCTGCAGGTCCACGATGAAGTCCCGCATGTCACGCCATGCCCCCGCGGGCAAGCGTGCGCGGAGTGTTTCGTCTGCGGGTGCGCCCACCGACTCGTTGAACCGCGTGAAGTTTCTGCCCAGCGAGTCTGCCACGCGGGCCCCTTGCGCCACCGCGAAGCCGCTGCCCACCACCACCGGCACCACCACCACCAGCGCCGAAACCACGATCACCCCCACCGCGGCCATCGGCCTTCGGATGCGTCCCGACCTCGTCAACCACGCCACCACCGGCTCAACCAAGTAGGCGAGCCCCAGCGCGAGAAGGAGCGGCACCGTCACCGAACGAAGCAGATACCCGAGGTACACCAGCCCCAGCAGCACGGCCACCACCAGCAGATCACGCACGGGCTGGATCTGCCACAGACGGACCCGCCGCCAGTCGGCGGGCGGGACCTGGTCCTGCGTCGGCGTCGAGCGCGATTGGTGGGCGTCGTCGGGCATCCGCGGTGCAATCTACCGGCATCGCACCGCCCGTGCATCCGCCGCGCCGACGGTCACACCGTGATGCCGAGCTTTGCGGCCTCGTCGCGGAGTTCCTGTTCGGCCAGCTTCCAGTTGGTTGCCTCGTCACCGCCGTAGCGCTGCCAGCGGAAGTACGCGGCCTGCGCGATCGCATCGTGCGTGATCGTGATCGCGGGCAGGGGCGTCGTGCTGGGTGCCGTTCGGGCGGGCGTAGCCGCGACGGGCGCGGGGGACGCGCTCACCGCGGGTTTGGCCTCGAAACCCGAGGCGGGCTTCGGTTCGCCGGTGGGTGCTTTGGGCGTGACGGCGGGCGCGGCCGGTACCTGGACCGGCGCGGCGGGCTTCGACGAGGACTTCTTCAGAAAGTTCATGTGGGTGGACCTCCGGCCTCAGGGTACACGATTGTTCCCATTGGAGGCCGCCGCGTCCAACCCGGTTTCACGATTTCGCAGCGGTTCACAGACGCGGGCTGTCGTCCAGTGAGAAATACCGCGTGTTGTCGTCGATCATCGTGTCAATCCCTGCCATCTGCTCTTCCGACAGCAGGGCCCGCACTTTGCTGCGGTACTCGCGGTCGAGCCTCAGCCGGTCCAGCCGCACCTTCCCCAGCGGCGAATCGTCCGGCGCATCCGAGATCGTGTTCTGATTGGCCTTCTCCTCGTCGATCATGCCCAGCGCGAGCGCCAGCCGTTCCGGGACCCGGGCCTCTTCCCAGTTCTGGTACTCCTCGACGGTCTTCCGCGTCATCGCCTCGACCTTGTCCATGTACTCCTTCATCAGGGCCTGGGCCTGAGCCCGCGACTCCTTGGACGCGAAGCCGTCCGACTTGGCTGCCTCCTTGATGAAGCGCTCCGCCGGCGTCTCGCGGTTCCACCACTCGATGCTGCGGGTGACGTACTCGTCGAGGAACTTCTTCTTGGTCGGCTCCCTCAGTTCCGCAGCCACCTGCTGGACGTACCGGCGGTTGATCTCGCGTACACGCACCCGGTTTCGCACGCTGTCTTTTCGCAGCGACAGCACCCGCTGCGGGTCGGTCTTCATCAGGTCCTCGATCCCGGTTTCGTGCTCCTTGATGAACGCGTCGCGCGTCTTGAGCGCGGCGTCCACCTCGTTGGCGTACCGCTCCAGGATCTCCACGATCTTTGGGTTCTCGGCCGCCTTGCCATCGATCGAGGCGAGCATCCCCACCACGTCGATCCCCTCCCCGCTCATCCACGAGTTTGCGAGGAGTTTCGGACGCCGCAGTTCTCGCTCGACGATGGGCCAGCGCTCTTCCTGCTCCTTGGTCAGCATCGCGGTCAGGTCCGAGAGGAACTGTTTCTCGAGTTCCTCCTTTCGCTTCCCCCAGTCGGTGACCGCCTTGGTCACCTTGGGCTGGAGCGACTGCCGCTGGAGGAGTTCCGCCTCTTCCGACAGTTCCCGGCACTTCTCTCGCACCTGACGCCCCTCGTTGCGCACCTCGGCATCGTGCGCCTCGAAGAGCGCCACCACCGCCGCCCGCTCATCCGCCGAGAGGTTGAGGATCCGCGAGAGCACGTCGATCTCGCCGCGCTTGACCTGCGGGCGGAACGTGTCGGAGCCGAAGGAGCCGTACGACATCGACCCGGCGATCTGGGCCTGGGCAGTGGAGACGAAGGCGAGCAGTCCCAGGACGGCAACGGCGGCGGTTCGGCGCATGGCAACTCCCAAAGGTGGCAAGAGCGATCTTCTCCGTGCGGACGCGCGAAGCGGCCCCGCCCGTCACCGATCCCCACCTGCCCGAGTGAGAATGCCACACCTGATCAACGCTGACAAGCCCAAAATGAACCGAAGTCCCTCGGCGGGACTTCGGCGAAGCGGTTGGCTTCCTTTACGCTGCCGTTAGTTCTGGTTGCGACGCGGGCGTTCGCCCCCCCCACCGCCGCCGCCACCGGCTCCGCCCGGCACCATGTTCCGCCAGTTGCCGCGCTGCGGCCGCTCTGGCAGCTTCGCCTGCTGATCGGCGTTCAGCACGTTCTTGATCTTCTCGAAGGTGCCCTCTTCGATCTCGCGCCGCGCCTCTCGGAGTTCCGCCGAGCCCTCGTTGCCGCCGCCGCCTCCTCCCATGCCCATCATCTGCATGGCCGAGCGGGTCATTTCAGTCTCTTCGATCGAGGACGCGAGCTTGTCCTGCAGCGGGGCCATCTGCTGCTCGTAGCTCGTCTTGATCTGGTTGATCTGCTCCTTCTGCTCGCTGGTGAGGTCCTGCAGGCCCAGCGCGGTATCGAACGATCGGGTGACGTACGTCTGGCGGTACACGCGGGGGAAGCTCGCCTTCTTCACTTCCTTCTCGAAGTCGGCGTGGCGAGACTCGGGCAGCCCCGCCTCGATCTGGCGGGCGTACCGCTTGTTGACTTCCTTCACCTTCGCCGCTGCGTCGCGGGCCTTGTTGAACAGCTCGTCAATCTTGTTCATCTCCTGGTTGAACCAGAGATTCGCGCCCTGCGACATGCCCTCTTCGTACGCCTTGTCGCGGTCGGCCAGAACGCGGTCCAGGTCGGTCTCGTACTGGTCCAGCAGCGGCTGCACCGCGGCGATCTCCGCGTCGGCGAGCTTGAGATCACGCGTCACGATCTTGACCAGATCGATGCCCTCACCCGAGAGCAGGCCGCCGCGGGGGACGGACTTCTCGCGGCGCCGGGCCCGCTCGACCGCCGGCCACTTCGCGGCCTGGTCCTCGTTGAGGAGCAGCTTGACGTCGTCGAAGTACTGCGATTCGAGCTTCTCGACCTTCTTCTGGAACCCCTGCATCATCTTCCCGGCGTCGCGCCAGATGGTGTTGTCGCCGGATTCCCGCGCCTCGTCGCGCATGGATTCGAACGCCTTCCGCATCTCCAGGCGCACGGCGTTGTACTCGGTGTTGAACCCCTCCAGCATCCCCTTGGCGTTCTCAAGCTGCTCGGGCGTCAGGTTGACGATCTTGGCGTAGCCCTCGATCTCCTTGCTGGAGATGGTGGGTTCGTCCCAGTTTCCGCCCATCATGCCCCCGCCACGCCCGAACTGGGCGCTGGCCGAGGGGGCGACCACCAGCAGCGACGCGGCGGCAACAAGAATGGCAGCGGAACGGCGGATCAGGCTCTGGGTCATCATGGGCATCGGGGCCTCTGGGGTTGGTCTGTCGGTCGCGACGAATGGTAGAACGGGCAACCCGCCGGAAAGTTGCATACCCCGGTATGGGCAATCGCCACGCAAAGAGACAGCATGACGCACCGACGGTGCTTTCGCCCCCGCGTGCCGACGGATTCAAAGGAAGCCGCTCGGATCACCCCGGCGTTCACCCATTCCACTTGGTCAGGGCCGGTCCCTTGTAGTCGGCGATCGGGCGAATCAGGCGGTTGTTGGCGTGCTGTTCCATGATGTGGGCCGCCCAGCCGGTGATGCGGGCCGCCACGAAGATCGGGGTGTACTGCGGCACCGGGATGCCCATCGTGAAGTACGTCAGCCCGCAGGGGAAGTCCACGTTGGGGTGGATGTTCTTCTTGTCGAGCATGATCTTCTGGACGTGCTCGCCGAGGTCAAACCACCGCACGGCCTTGTGCCCTTCGAGCGTGGGGTTCTCTTTCTCTGCCACGGCCCGCCCGAGCTTGTGCAGGATCGGGGCCCGGTGGTCGCCGTTTTTGTAGACGCGGTGACCGAAGCCCATCAGTTTCCGCTTGGTGTCGAAGGCGTTCTGCATCCAAGCGTCGATCTTCGGCGTGCCGATGGCGTTCTCGCCCACGTCCTTCATGATCTCGCGGAGCATGTCCATGGCGGCCTCGTTGGCCCCGCCGTGGAGCGGGCCCTTCAGGGCTGCGATGGCGCCGGTCACGGCCCCGTGCATGTCGCTCAGAGTACCGCTGATGACCCGCCCGGTGAAGGTGCTGGCGTTGAAATCGTGCTCGGCATAGAGGATCAGCGAAACATCCAGCACCCGGGCCCACTGCTCGCTGCACTTCTTGCCGGTCATCATCCAGAACAGGTTCGCCGCATGGTCCAACGACGGATCGGGCTGCACGATGGGCCGCCCGTCGATCACGTTCTGCATGTGCCCGATGATGGTGGGGATCTTCGCCAGGAGCCGCTTGGCCTTCCGCAGATTCGCCGCCGCATCGACGCTCTGGCACTCGGGATCCAGGTGGCCCAGCACGCTCACCGCCGTGCGCAGGGTGTCCATCGGCACGGTGTGCGGCATCTTGGCGGTCTGCTTGATAATCTCGACCACCGGACCCGGCAGCGCCCGCTCGGCGACGATCTCCTGCTCAAACGCCTTCAGTTCGGCCGCGGTTGGCTTGTGACCCACCAGCAGCAGGAACGCGACCTCCTCGAACGTGGCGTTCTGTGCCAGATCATGAATCTCATACCCGCGGTAGATCAGCGCACCCTGCTCCACCGAGCAGATGGTCGTCTCGCCCGCGATGATGCCTTCGAGGCCGCCACCCTTGGGCTTGGAGGCGGTGGCGCTGGGCTTGATATCTGCGGCGGCGGTGGTCATGGTGGTTTCCTTCAGGTGGGGTGGGCAGTGTAGGCGACGACGACGCGCACGGCCCCGTCCCGCCCCCACCCCTCACCGCGTCCCCAGCCCCACCTTTTCGATCCCCGCCGCGTAGCACGCCTCGTGAACCCGCACCACGTCCTGGTACGGCACCGCGGCCACCGGCTTCACGATGATCTCGATCTTGCTCGTCGCCCCGCCCCGGGGCAGTGTCCGTGTCCGTGCCGCGAAGGCCTCGAGTGGCGCCTTCACAAGCTCAAACGCCGTCACCTGCGTCTCTCCCGACGGCCCGCGGTCCAGCAGCACCTCTAGCCGCTGAGCCAGCGGATCGGGCGGCGTCGGTGCGGCGGCGCTCGCGGCGGCCTTGCCCGGCTTGGGCGAATCCACCACCCCGGCGCGGAGGAACCAGTCGTCCCCCATGAACGCCGCCGACGCCATGAAGAACACCAGGATCACCATCACCACGTCGACCATCGGCGTCATATTGGGGCCGAAGTGCAGCGTCGATCCGTGGAGCGCGTCACGCCTCTTGAAGCCCGATCTGGATCGTCCCCGCCTGCTCATTGGGCACGCTCCAGAGCAAGGCGGACGGTTTTGGCCCCGCCGCGGGCGAGCGCACTCAGCACCGGCTGCACGCTCCCGTAGGAAAGATCACGCTCCGCACGCACCTGCACGACGCACAACGGCCGCTCGGCGAGGCGCGTCCGCACCAGCCGCTCGAGCGCACCGGGGTCGGGCAGCGGGCGGTCCTCGGCGATGACAAACGGAACCGCGGCGGCCCAACCGCCGGGGCCCGCCGGGGGCGACGCATCGCCCCCACTCCCCGTCGGCGGCGTGCGGGTCACGCTGACGACGAAGATGTCCGACGCCTTTTCGGCCTCGCCCTGAGACGACACCGGCAGCCGCAGCGCCGCCGAGCGGTCCGTCGCGAGCTTCCCCACCAGCAGGAAAAAGATGATGAGGCACATCACCACGTCGATCATCGGCGTGACGTTGATGGCCTCAAAGGCGTGATCGGTATTGCGGCGACGGCTTTTCAAGTGGGAAACGGTTCAACGCGGAGTCCGCGGAGGACGCGGAGGAATGCAAGAGAGAGAGAGAGAGAGAGAGAGGAAGAAGTCTGGACTCGCAGCCGTGTCCCC
>CAYZFW010000120.1:0-7234 GCA_964477615.1 uncultured Phycisphaeraceae bacterium
GGACTTTCTTGCCCTGTCCTTCGTCCGTACCGGCAACGACGTCGCCGAGCTCAACCGCCGGCTCGCCGCGGCGTGCTCGATGCCGCATGATTCCATCGTTGATTCGAGCATGCCCGTCATCGCCAAGATCGAGACCCCGCAGGCCGTGGCGAACATCGACGATATCCTGACCCACGCCGCGGGCATCATGGTGGCCCGCGGCGATCTCGGCGTCGAGATGGACCTGGCGCAGGTACCGGTGGTGCAGAAGCGCCTCGTCAGCCGCGCCCACGACTTCGGCAAGCCCTGCATCGTCGCCACGCAGATGCTCGAGTCCATGATCTCCTCCCCGAGCGCCACGCGGGCCGAAGTCAGCGACGTGGCCAACGCCATCCTCGACGGCGCCGACGCGGTGATGCTCTCGGGTGAGACGGCGGTGGGCAAGTACCCCGCGCTCGCCGTGGAGACCATGCGCCGCGTCGCGAGCGCGACCGAGGAAGCGATCCGCCAGATGCCCCCCACGGCCCGCCCGCCGATTGTCGCGCAGACCCGGCGTGACACCGTCGCCGCCCTCGCCCACGGCGCGTGGACCATGGCCCGCGACATCGGCGCCGAGGTCATCGCCGTGTGGACCCAGACCGGCGGGACCGCAAGACACCTTTCACGCAACGGCTTCCGCTGCCCCATCCTCGCCTTCAGCACCGACCAGCGCAGCGTCCGGCGCATGAACCTCCTCTACGGCGTCATGCCCCACCTCCGCACCACGCTGCCCAAGCACCGCTTCGATTTCGCCACCATGGTCGAGAAGATCGTGCTGGAAGAGCAGTGGGCCGAACCCGGCGACCGAATGGTGCTGCTGGCCGGCGTGCCGTTCGATCGACCCGGCGGGGCGAACACGGTGGCGCTTCGGGTCGTGGGGGACATCACGGCGGCGGGCCTGACGCCGGATGGGTGAGGGGTGGAGCCACGCTTCTCGTGGCACCGAAGTCGGAGTCCGCGCCGACTTCGGTGCTGGATTCATCTGCCAAAGCCCGCCCCGGCGTGGTTGCCGGGGCGGGCGGGTTGGTTGTTCAATCGAGTGTCACGGCTGCTGGTTCTCCAGCGCTTCGATGGTCTGGAGCAGTTGCAGGATGTGAGCGTTGAGCTGTTCTTCGGTGAGGCCGTCGACGTACGCCGTGTAGGACTCGATGGTGGTGAAGCCCAGCGCGGCGAGCACGGGGGGCATCGGAGCGGGCGTGCCGGGGCGACCGGATTCGGTGGTGGAGCCGTGCGCGGCGGCATCGCTGGCTTCTCTCGCCGATCCGACCGCAGCGCCACGGGTCACCGGTGCGGCGGGAGAACTGACTGGCGCGCCGGGCCGAGCGCCAACGCAGGTGTTGCCGAAATTACCAAGGAAGATGGTCAAATCGACTGTATTGACGCCGAGATCGCCGTCGAGATCACGCTCGTGCCCACAGGAGGAAGACTGACCAAACGCGCCAAGAAGGAGCGTGAGGTCGGCGGTATTGACGGCGTTGTCGCCGTTCAGGTCGCCCTGGCACGCGCGGCGGATCGAGAAGCGATAGATGTCGAAGCCGACATCGCCGACTGCGGAGCCGAAGACCAGATTCTTCAGCACGCCGTCGGTGCCGCTCACTTCATAGTCACCGACGGGCCAGAAGGGCTTCGCCAGAACAATGTCGCGGTCATCGCCGGGGCGGCTGAATGTGACGCATGAGGTGAGGTCACTGAAACTACCGGTCCCGCCGACTTTGCGCTGCAGCACGGTCAACGGGAGCCGCTGGAGTAGGTCACAGGGCCGTTGAAACTGGCGGTGATGTTGGACGTGAGGTTGTTGCTGGTTGCGTTCGCCTGCGGGACGCAGTCCGCGCCGTGGAATCCCAGCGGCAGCAGCCCGGCATCTCCGCCGCCGAGCGTCGACGAGGCCGCGTATCCGGTCCCGGTCAAGACCACTTGCGCGGGGTTGCCATCTTCGCCAATCTTGATCGGTGCCGTCCACGAGGAGGAGAGTTCATCCGCAGAGGTGTTGATGAGGATCTGACCCTGCAATCCGCCGACGCCCGTTTGGATCACGGGCGTCCTCGCGGGATTGGTATCAACATCGAAAGCCCCGCTCATTGCAAAGGTTCCGAGGAAGTCGTCACGCACGATGAAGTAGGGGTTGGTCGTTGACTCGAACCCGGCGATCCGGACAATGCCGTCGAACGAGCCCTTGCCGCCGTCGCCAATGTCAACGCGGCGCACCGTCGTGGCGTAGTTGCCGGGCAGCGCGCCCTCGATGACGCCCCAGAACGACCCGCCGACGATGATGTCCTTGATGACACTGGCACGAATCGCCACGGCTTCGGTGCCCGGGCCCTTTCCTGCGTCTTCAATGCACGACAACTTGGTGATCACGCCCTGCAGGTTATAGAACGTGTTGTCCTGCACGGTGATGTCTCCGGTGATAGAACCGCCCACCCCGAGGTCGACAATCTCGGGCTTCGCGTTTTCCACCGCGCGAACCAGCACATCGCCGGTCAAGGAGCCACCGATCGTCGCCACGCCGATCTTGGAAACATCGATGTCACCGGTGCCGAAGGTGGTCCAGAGTTCCTCAAGGAATGCCCAGCCGTTCATGTCGCCGGTGCCCGTGCCGTACTTGATCGAGCCGACCTCGTTGATCTTGGCGGTGCTCGTACCGATCTTGATTCTCGATGTGGCCAGAGATTGTCGAGAGTTGACCACGACTGCGTTGATCTTGACGGAAGCTGAGGTCCGAATCACCTCAAATACCGCGTCCGTCGTATCGC
This sequence comes from uncultured Phycisphaeraceae bacterium, assembly GCA_964477615.1. Taxonomy (GTDB): domain Bacteria; phylum Planctomycetota; class Phycisphaerae; order Phycisphaerales; family UBA1924; genus JAFLCM01. The sequence continues at coordinate 2,772 of CAYZFW010000120.1, forward strand.
CGGGCGTCGGAGGTCGGGTGAGCACCACGTCGTACACCCCGCTGCCGGGCGAGGTCTCGGTGGCAGTGGCGGTCGTTCCGGTTGGGCCGGAGACCACGTTTGCCTGAATGGCACCTGAGGCAATACAAGGAAGAGACGCCAAGATCGCGAGACAGTGCGAGCGGAACAGCATGAAAGCTTTACCTTCTTCGGCATGAAATCAGAAGCACCGCAGCCATGGCCATGCCGAATGCCGGGCCGGGCGCGGGAACGCTGGACGCGATGCGCAGCGAGGTTCTGGACCAGTTAGCTGGCCAAGCTGCACCACTGTTGTTTGAGATCCAGTCTTTTCCGGTAGGCAAAGGGGTGCTCCCAAAGAACGAACCCCGCTTTGCCCTCATGTCAAAGCCGCCGTTGAGGTGATCCGGGATGATCGGAGTCTCCGTCCACTCTTCATACCCCCCGCTGGCGTCGAGCAAGCCCCACGGCGTGGTCGAGCCCGGATATGAGCCCGATGGCTGTTGATCCATGTCGCTGCCCGCGTCGGTCTGGCCGACGCCGGGGATGCCGGCTACGGGCTGGGTATCGCTCGTGTAGGGATACTGCCAGTAGCCAGGCATGTTCTCGCCGTGACGATCGGGATCGAAGAAGACTGCCTTGATCCACTCGTCTTCAGTGGGGATCCAGAACCGCGCACCGGGCGAGCGGGTGCGCTGGTCGTTGATGGAGCCGTTGGGGTTGGTGGTGAAGGTGCTGGTGTCGTAGACACCTGATTCGAAGGCCCAGGCCTCGTTCACCTTGCCGTTGTGCAACCAGTTGCAGTACCGTGCGGCGAAGCGCCAGCCCAGCCCGGCCGCGTAGTCGTGCAGGCCGGGCCGCAGCGAGTAGGTGATGCTGCCGTCGGGGTACTCGGTGTAACTCACCGAATCGCCGACGAACTGCCCCGCGCGGCGCAGGTTGAAAGGTACGTATGGTGCGTAAGCGTTGACAAACTCAAACCACTCCTCGCCGGTCACCTCGGTCTTGCTGATGCGGTACTCGTAGTCGACCCGACCTTTTGAGTAGGTTTGCCCGCTCTGAGTGAAGGTGTATGCCGCATTGCCCGGATGGGTAATGGTCGCCCAATGCGCCGGGTCTTCCAAAGGCGGCGGCGTCGGACGGGCGTCGGTACGGCTCGCGACGGCTAGCGCGAGCAGCATCGCCACGGCGGCTGTGAGCCACGTCGTCAGGCGCGCGGGCGTTCGCAGAACGTTCGTCTCTTTGGGCTTCTTCATGTGGGGCACTCCAGGGCGCTGTGCGACGTCCACATCAGAGTACCCCATGAAACCGCCGGCAGAGAGCGAAAAGATGGGGGAATCAGGCAGTGGGCAGTGGGCAGTGGGCAGTGGGCAAAGCTGCCACTTGTCCCGGCCTGTCTGGCCGCTTCGGTGCCTGAGATATGAGGGTCCCCGGTCTCATAACCGAAGTATGCGCCGAAAATGGCGGGGTGCAAACCCGGCCTGCGATTTCTTTTTGTTGTGACGTCGTTTGGGCGCGCAGACTATGGAACCCTCACCACGCCGCTAGGCTGATGCACCGCTTCGCCATTTGTATTTCGCCCGGTGACGATGGGGTACTGCCCGTTCAGCAGGTTCAGCGGATAGTCGCTGCGGATGCGGGCGATCTCGGGGTTTCGGGGGCGGCCGGTGTTCTCGTCGACGTCGCGGGTGGAGAAGACGCCGATGGTGACGACGCTGCGGCGTGGGCCGTGGTAGTAGAAGGCCTTTTCGCCGGCGTCGCGGAGGACCTTCGCGGCCTTCTCGGCGGCGCGCTTCGCTTCCTCGGGCTTGTCGGGTGTTTCATACACGCCCACCTGCACGGTGTACGCCGGCTGGCTGCCGAGCTTGCGCCTCAGGGTGAGCAGGTCGTACTCGGGGAGCTGGCCGCGGTCGCTGTTGCTGGGCGCGGCGAGGAAGGCGGACTCGTAAGGCCGCACGCCGAAGCCGCTGGGTGAGGCGATCTCGAAGGCGCGGACCATCTTGAGGTCGCGCTGGGCGGCGTCCGAGTCGGGCGAGGTGTACGCACCGAGCACGATGGCGCAGCCCTTCTCACGCACGCGCACGGCGAGGTCGGTGCGCTTCAAGAGGTTGGTGATCTCGGGGAGGCGCATCTGCGCCTGGGACACGGCGGTCTCGCCACGGAAGGTCTCGAGGACGATGGCCCAGCCGGTTTCGCCGGGGAGGGCGGGGGAGGCGTTGTCGTCGCCGCCCGGGGTTCCGAGGGTTCCGGGGGTTGAGAAGACCTTGCGGCCCTCCTCGGCGTCGGGCTGGGATTGAGGTTTGGAAATCGAGGGTTCGGCGGCGGGCTGGGCGGGCTTCTTCTTGTTCTTGCGGGGGTCGGGCGGGGGCGAGAAGTCGCCCCCCGTTTGGGCCATGGCGACGCCGAGGAGGGGGCTGGCCGACCCCCCGAACATCGGCGATTGGCCGGGAAAACACACCGAACATACGCCGATCAGGAGGGTGATTCGGGCGATCACGCGGGGGTGGGATGGGGCTGGTGTGGCGCGCATTTTTCCGTTTCGTCCGACGTGGTGTTATCTCTGTAAACGCTTGATGGACAAGGACTTGACTCGTGTTTGTGAAATCACACAAGTTTCATGGGTTGGCACAGTCGCAGACGATACATCAGGCACAATGATCCGGATCGCCCAGCGCCCCCATGAGGCGGCGGGAAGGCGGGATGGGTCGAGCATCAGATGTTCTCCCTGTGCCGCGGTTCGATCACGCCAAGGCCCGGGGAGTGGTCCCCCGCCCGTCACGGGACGCCCAGCGATCACTCGGCGTCCATCAGGAGCACCTGGGCATGAACTCCATCAACAACCTCAACGGCTCGTCGCCTCTTTCCAACCGTCTCGAATCGTACGCCGCCGTTCGCCGCGCGTCGGCGGGCGAGGGGCTCGCTGCGTCCGCGGCGGGTTCCGTGGGCACCGACCGCGCCGACCGCGTGGAACTGTCGGCCGCGGCGCGCTCGCTGGCGTCGTCCCCGACGCCGATCCGCGAGAGCCTGGTGAACCGCATCCGCCAGCAGATTGAAGACGGGACGTACGACATCGATTCGAAACTCGATAAGGCGGTGACGGAATTGGCCAAGGACCTCGGTCCGATCAACGACCTGTACGCGTAAGCGCGGAGCAGAAGGACAACGCGATCATTCCCGCCGCCCCGAGGCCGTTTGGTTTCGGGGCGGTTGCGTTGGTGGGGAGAGAATGACGGGCGTGAGCGTCTGTGTGTGATTGGGTGCGAGTGCAACGGCGGGCGTGGGAGTTGATGTGAGTGTGCGAGTCGGGGAGAGTGCCGGTGTGAGTGTGAGTGTGAGTGTGTATAGGTGAGTGCAGCGGGGTGTTCGAATGGAAGCCGAGCCCTGCCTCCCGGTCATTCTTCTCGCCCGGAGGGCGCATGGCTGTTGCCAGAGGCGCAGCGAAGCAAGCCTCTGGTAACGTGCTGTAGAGAAGGCCGCCCGGAGGGCGGACGAAGGTGGATCACAGCGATCAGCGGCGAACCGATTCACTCCCTCGAAGACTCAACAGTCATGCCCAGTTCCTGGACCCAACTCCACGTCCACCTGGTCTGGTCCACGAAGCGCCGCCAGCCCTTCATCGACCCTGCACTGGAGTCCAGGCTTCACCCGTTCCTTGGCGGGATCGCACGCGATCTCGGATGTGTATGCGTCGCCGTGGGCGGCACGGAAGACCACGTTCATCTGTTGGTGCGCGTGCGTGCGGACCTGGCGGTGTCCGATCTGGCGCGACACCTGAAGTCTCGATCATCCAAGTGGGTGCATGAGACCGACGCGGCGAGGCAGACGTTCGCATGGCAAGCTGGTTACGGGGCGTTTAGTGTGAGTGAGTCGCAGGTGCCGGTGATTGTGATGTACATCGAGCGGCAGAAGGAACACCATCGGAAGCTGGGGTTTGAAGCCGAGTTCATGCAGTTGCTCGCGCTCCATGGGATGTCGCCCCGTCCCGATGAGGTGTTTCAGGATGACCAGTAGCGCTTGACTTTGGGGGCGAAGTCGTTCGCCCTCCGGGCGATGGGATTTCGGGAGCGGTGCCAGAGGCTTGCGGCATCGCGGGGCGCGACGCCGCCGCGCCTCTGGCAAACATCGGAGCGCCCTCCGGGCGAAGGGCCGCAGATGCAATCGGAAAGGCCACCTCAATGCCTGAAATGCCGCACGCCCGTCGTCAGGCAGGTGACGCCCCTTCGTTCGCAGAGGTCGAAGGTCTCGTGGTCGCGCTTGGAGCCGCCGGCGTGGGCGATGAGGGTCACGCCCGCGTCGATGAGGATCTGCGGGCCGTCGGGGAAGGGGAAGAAGGCGTCGGAGGCGGCGAGCGCGCCGCCGCGCGCGGTGTGCACCCGGTCGCCGGCCTTCTCGCACGCGAGGCGGCACGAGGTGACGCGGTCCATCTGGCCCGCGCCCGCGCCGAACATCAGTGTGGCACCCTGCTC
>CAYZFW010000121.1:0-7216 GCA_964477615.1 uncultured Phycisphaeraceae bacterium
GTGTGCGGGCTTTGGTTGGTGGGGGGGCCTCGTGGGCTGATCCCAACCGCGTGGAACCTGTCGGGCGGGGGCGGTTCGGCGGGGGGATCAGCGTGGTGGGGCGGGGTGGCGTGCGTGGCGGCGGGGCAGTTTGTCTTTCTCGCCGTCGCCGCGGACCGCCTTTGCCCGATGAACAACCGTCGCCTTGCCGACGTGTTGCAGACGGCGTGGACGGGCGTCTTCGCCCTCGCGGTGCTCGGTGCCCTGGTGACGGTCTTCGCAAGCCGCGGGTGATGCCCGCCCTGTTTGGTCTATTAAGGAAAGAAGTCCCCGGCGTGAACCCCCTGCTGAACATGAACCGCTCCGTGGCCTGTGCCCTCGTGATCGCGCTGGCGGGCACGGCGACGACCTTCGCCCGGGCGGAAGAGGCACCCGCCGCCGCCCCGGCACCCGCGGTGGCGTCCGCCCCCCTTCTTGATGAGGGCTACCTCAGCGATCTGGTCACCCACCACGTCCTGCAACTGCTCCGCGCCATCGATTCACCCAAACTCGACCATTACAAAGCGGCCGCTTTGGGGCTGCGGATCGCCCGGCGCTGGCGGCCCGCCGATGCGGAACTGCTCCGGGGCGAGATCGAGGCCTGGGACGCGTACCAGGACAAGGAACGCGCGCTCGCCGGCACGCGCGAGCTCATCAAGATGGACCCGCTGGACACGGTGGCGCTGCTCCGCGTCATCACCTCGCGCATCACGGCCCTGCAGGACGCCGACCAGCGGCTGAAGTCGTACGAGGGGTTGATCGGCTCGAAGTCGATCGACGCGAGCATCCGGAGCCGGTTGGCGCTGGACGCCGCGCTGCTCGCCCGTGAGACGGGTGACGAGCGCGGGTTCCTCGACCGCCTCCTGCTTGCGTCCACACTGGACGTGACCCACAAGGAGGCCGCGGCCCTGACGGTGACGACGTATCTGGACAAGTCGAAGGACCCGAAGGAGCGGTTTGATCTGCTGACGACGCTGCTGCTCGCCGACCCGCACGACGCAGAGGCGCACCGCAACATCGCCTACGAGCTGCGCCGCCAGATGGCGTTCAAGGCGTCGGCACGCTTCCTGGACTTTGCCCGCGGGCTGAACTCCGTCGAGGGTCGTGAGCCCACCGCCCCGCAGCAGCTTGAGTACTTCCAGAGCGTGTGGGATTCCGTCGGCGCGGACAAGTGCCTGGCGGAACTGCAGAAGATGCTGGATATGCAGGTGATCTCTGAGGACATGCGCCGGACCCGCATGGAGAAGTCCGGTCGCGACCCCGGCCCAGAAACGGAAATCCGTCTCCCGCCCGCCATCGAGCGGGTGCGGCTGATGGTGCATGTGTCGCGCATGGACGATTCCGGTGCCGCCGTCAGCTACCGCAGCCTCAAGAACACCCACGACGAATCGCTCACCCGTCTCGCGACCGATCCTCCGAAGGCGAAGGAGGGTGAGGAACTGCCGGCCCACATGCGCGGCGACAACATCCGGCGCACGCTGCTGCTCGACCACCTGTGGATCAGGCTGTTCACAGGCATCGAGGTCGCGGATGCGGAGAAGGACCTCCTCGAACTGTGTGAGCCCGGCCCCGAGGGCGGTGAGCCGCTTTCGCCCGAAGCGCAAAGCCGGTTTCACGGCTGGTTGATGATTCTCAAAGGAGAGGTTGCCGAGGGTCGCAAGCTTGTGGAACCCCTCGCCGAGAAGGACCCGACGGCGCTCTGGATCCTTGGTGTTGCCGCGCAGCGCGAGGGCGATGTCGACAAGGCCGCCGTCTACTACGAGAAGCTGGCGCGTGAGCAAGCGGCATCGGCCATCGGGAGCACGGCGCGGCAACGTTGGGAGCGCGTCAAGGGTGTCCCCATGCCCCAGACCGCGGTCGCGGCGATGCTGGAAGCCGAAGGGGCGTCATTCGCGCCGTGGATGCTTCGGATGATCGACGATCCGCGCTCGTACATCTCCTTGAATGTCAACGCGACCAAGCCTGCGCTGGGGCCGTTCGATCGGGCCGAGGCGGTCATCTCGCTGGGGAACGCCGGGCGTCAGCCACTCGGGCTGGGCGTCGGGCGCTCGATCAACCCCCGGATGATGCTCGCTGCGCAGGTTGTCATCGGCGGGACCGACGTCTCCGCCAGCATCCGTCCGGAGGTCATCAACCTCTCGCGGCGGCTGCGCCTTATGCCCGGAGAAACCGTATCGGCCACGGTCTGGGGCGGACGGGGCGACCTCACCACCGAGCTCGACGCACGCCCCACCGTCCACGCGGATTTGCGCTGGACGGTGACCCAGGGGTTCGTGTTCTCCGAGGGCGGCTTCAGCGCCGGCCCGAACTCCGTGCGGTCTCAGGGCACGCTTGTCAGCAGGGCCCTCATCGGCAACACCGTTCAAGGCGCGGACGCCCCTGACCGGATGCGCGGCGACGCGCGCCAGAAGAACTTCGATCAGATCAAGGCCGAGGTGCTCGCCGAGGCCGTGCTGAACGAGTCCGAGCCCACTTCTTTCCGTGCGCTGGCGCTGGCGTGTTTCCGCGTTGGGCCGGAGCGCCGCGATGCCGCGGTCGAGCCCGTGACCGAGACCGACTCCCGCACGCTGCAGGCCGCCCTGATCGAACGGCTGACGCGTTCATCAACGCCCGAGACGGCGCTCATCCTCCAGCGCCTGGCGGTGAGCAAGTCACTCGATGAGAACACGCGCCCTGCGCTGCTCGAAGCCGTCAAGCGGTGCAACCATCCGGCCCTTTGGACGGCGGCGCTCATCCTGCTGACCGAGAACGCCGACAGCCCCGTGATCGCGGCGGCGCAGCAGGCCCAGTCGGGTGATGCCGAGGTGATGATGTTCGCGTCGATTGTGAAGGACGGCTTCAACCGTTCCAGCATCGCCGCTCCAGTGCAGTTGGATGAGGAAGTGAAGATCGTGCCCGTGGGACCGGACGGGCTTGGCGGTGGTCAGAACGCCGGAGAACAGCGCCAGTGACCATGGGGGTCGAATCCCCCGTGCCGCCCGCGCCCTCCGCTCCGGCACGCCGCCGGTCCGGAGCGAAGGTGCTCACCTGGCTGGTCGGCGTGACGCTTGTGGCGCTGGCGGGGTGGGCCGCGGCCCGTGCGGGTGTGTCCGTCACAGGCGTGTGGTCGACGCTGAGCGCGGCCCCGCGCTGGGCGCTGACGATGCTGGTGGCGATGGTGGCGGTGACGCCGATCCTGACCTCCCTCATGTTCTGGGTGCTGCAGGGGCGCTACACGCGGTTCGGATTCGCCGAGAACACCACGCTGATCCTCAGTGCTTGGCTGCTGAACTACCTGCCGCTCTCGCCGGGATTGGTGGGGCGGCTGGCGTACTTCAAGGTGGTGCATGCGACGCCGATCGGCCACTCGGCCCGCGCGGTGATCTGGGCCAACGTGCTGAGTGTGCTCGCGGCGATTGCGCTGCTGATGTTGGTTGCCGTGTGTGCCGCGGCGTTCCCGTCACGCACTGCGCTCTTGGCGGCGGTGGTGGGGGCACCGGCGGTCGGACTGGGCGCGTTTGCGTGGTACGCGCACCGCAAGCGGCCGCAGCCTGACCCCGAGGTGTGGCGCATCCTCGCGGCCCTGGCGGTCCGGTACGCCGAACTGCATGTGTGGGCAGCGCGGTACTGGGCGCTGTTCGAGGTAATGAACGCGCCGATCTCGTGGGGCGGGGCGCTGGCTCTGGCGGGTGTGGCGGGGATCGCGGCGCTGTTCCCTCTGGCGCCCAACGGCCTGGGCCTGCGCGAGTGGGCGGTCGGCCTCGTGGCCCCACTCCTGCCGCTCTCGCTGGCTTACAGCGTGGGCCTCACGGCGTCGGTGGGCCTGAGCGCGGAACTGGTGCACCGCGCGTGTGAGGTGGTGCTCGCCGTGGTGTTAGGTGTGCCGGCGACGCTGTGGGTGACCGCGCGGCTGCGGAAACACGCCGCGGGAGCGAGCCCGGAGTAATCGTGCGCGTCGGTTATCTTCTCGCACATGGACACGCCCGCTTCCGGACCGGCCCCTGTTCCACCCCCGATCCCCGCTGAGGCGGTGGCGCCGATGCCGGTCACGGCGCCGCAGCAGCCGGCGTTCTCGATGGTCGACGCGTCGGGGATGGTGATCGTGGCGCGGCGGTGCATCTCGTGCTCGTACAACCTCATGGGCTTGTCGAAGGACGGCCCCTGCCCCGAGTGCGGCACGCCGGTGGCGCACTCGCTGCGTGACAACCTTTTGATCAACAGCGCCCCGGAGTATCTGGCGCGGATTCACAAGGGGGTGTTCCTGGTGCAGACGTCGATCATCGTGCTCATCGTCGCGACGGTGCTGACGATGCTGATGTCGGTGATCGGCGTGGCGATGGCGCCCGGTGCGGCGGGTGGGTTCGTGACCTCAGTGTCGTTCTCTCTCGTGACCGCCGGGCTGGCGATCGTGCCGGCCCTCATCGGGCTGTACGGGTGGTGGCTGTTCTCGGAGGCCGACCCCCGCGCCAGCGAGAACGATCGGGGCGAAAAGCCGCGGCGCATCGTGCGGACGACCGTGGTGGTGGAACTGGCGCTGATGGTGTGCTCGCAGGCGGCGAGTATCGCGATGCAGATGGCGGTGACCACGCCGCTCCGTGGCGGAACGACCACCCCCGCGACGCCGGGCGCCGCTGTGGCGGCCTTTCCGCTCGTGCTGACCATCGCGGTTGGGCTGCTGGCGGGAGCGTACTACATCGCGATGGCGGTGCGGTTCTTCGCCTCGATGCTCTACATCCGCTGGCTGGCCCCGCGCCTGCCGAACGAGAAGGCGCACAATCGCGGCAAGCTCATGCTCTGGCTCGGCCCGCTGCTGTGTACTGTCGGAATGCTGGCGTGCTATATCGGGCCGCTGGTGGCGCTGGTGCTGTACTACAACCTGCTGGAGTGGGTCCGCGTCGACCTCAAACGCATCCGCAAGACCTTGGAGCTGAAAGCGTTGATGCCCATCACACCTGCTCCGGAGCAGCCAGCGTGAGTGACGATGAACCAACCCGCGCTCGGGAGAAGCCTGTGCGATGGTTCGGTGCCGGGTGTCTTGTCGCTGCCGTGGTGCTGATGTTGTTGGCGGAAGGTTCGGACAAGGCCAGCGGGGTGGGAGCAGCCCTGCTGGCCACCTTGCTGCTCGTCGCGGGGTTGGCTGTCGCTGCGTTCAGCGCATTCCGTGATGTCAAGAGGTTCTTCAAGAGAAATGGGCCCGGTTGACACCGGTCGCTTGTGCGGCGGCCGGTTCGTTGTCATCATGACGTGCGGGAACACCGCACCCTGGCCTCGACGGCCCCCAACACAGGAATCGACCAATGAGCCGCCCCATCGTCCTCCTCGCTCTTGTTTCCACGGTCTCGCTCGCCGCCTGCCAATCCTCAAATGCCGTGAAATCCCGAGGCGTCGCCACGGCCGAGCAGACGCGGGCCGGGCTTGAACAGGTCAAAGCGCTCGCGGGCACGTGGGACATGCTCGATGAGAAGGGCAACCCCAACGGCACGACGACTTTCGCCGTTTCCTCGGCGGGCAGCGCCGTGCGAGAGGTCATGATGGTCGGCACCGAGCACGAGATGACCAACATGTATCACATGGACGGGCCGACGATGGTGGTGACGCACTACTGCGCCGTGGGCAACCAGCCCGTCATGCGTGCCGGGCCGGGCGCGATCACGCCAGGACGGATCGCGTTCACCTTCGACCGCGCCAGCAACTACGACCCGGCCACGAGCAACCACGTGATGGGCGACCTGACGCTGGTCATCAAGGACGCCGACCACCTGCGCCAGGAGTGGAACTCGTACGAGAAGGGCAAGCCCGCGGGCAGCGTGGCGTTCGAGCTGCGCCGGCGGAAGTGACGTGCGCGATCCCGCCGTTCCCACGCTGGTTCTCGTGATGGGCGTGTGCGCCACGGGCAAGAGCACGCTGGGGCGTGCGCTCGCGGACGCCGCGGAGGCCCCGTTCATTGATGCCGACGATTTTCACCCCCGCGCCAACATCGAGAAGATGGGCGCGGGCGTTCCTCTGACCGATGAGGACCGCTGGGGGTGGCTCGACGCCGTGGGGCGTGCGGCGGCGCACGAAGTGGGCCAGTACGGGTGTGTGGTGGTGGCGTGCTCGGCACTGAAGGCCGCGTACCGGGCGCGGCTGGCGGCGTGCGTCCGAGGCGTGCGGGTGGTGGTGGTCCACCTGACGGCCGAGCGGGCGGAGATCGACCGGCGGCTGCGCGAGAGGCACGAAGCGGGCACGCACTTCATGCCGCCGTCATTGCTGGAGAGCCAGTTGAGCACGCTGGAACCGCCGGCGGAGGGAGAGCCGGGGGTTGATGCGGTTGTGACGGTTCGGGCGTTCACTTCGCTTCCTGTGCAGTTGGACGCGGCGAAGGCGCGCCTGGTGATGGGGGGCGAAGCCTAAAGGCCCGCGATGGCTGGGTACGTCACGAGGCGAGCCGATAGATGGCCGGCCTGTATCGCGGCGCGGGCACGCGCTTGCCGTTGGCCTTGGCGGCATCGATCCACGCCTTCATTGCGATCCGGACCTCCTTGACCGCCGCTTCGGGTGACTTGCCGAAGGCGCAGCAGGATTTCAGGTCGGGGATGTCCGCGACGTAGCAGCGGTCTTCGGGGCTGAAGAAGACGTTGATGTGGTAGTCGCGTTTCATTCGGCATCCTCCATCGAGAGATCGTAGGTCTCGACTATGTCGAGGAACTGGCGGACTTGATACGGCTTGGCCTGACCGCTCATAGGCTGAAGATTCAGCGGTATAGGCACCTGATCGTGAACAAAGATGCGATGGCTACCCGCCGTGCGGTCGAGGCGAAAGCCGAAGGCCTCAACGACTCGAACAAAGGCTGCGAACCTGATGTTCGACGGGTTCTGCAGGAGTCTTGTGAAGAGTTTCCGTTTGTTCATGGCGGTCTCTGCGGCTCTGTCCGCAGTCGCACTACACCCGCACCTCGGCAGAGTAGTTCGGCGACTCCTTCGTGATGCGGATGTCGTGGGGGTGGCTTTCGATGACGCTGGCGCGGCTGACCTTGCAGAACTTCGCTTCGGTTCGGAGGTGCTCGATGGTGGCGCAGCCGGTGTAGCCCATGGCGGAGCGGACGCCGCCGACCATCTGGTAGACGAACTCGCCGAGCCGGCCGCGGTAGGGCACGAGGCCCTCGACGCCTTCGGGGACAAACTTGATGTGCTCGGCGCCCCCGGAAGCGCCTGCTTTGCGCTTCGCGGCGAGTTTGTC
>CAYZFW010000122.1:0-7197 GCA_964477615.1 uncultured Phycisphaeraceae bacterium
CTCTCACCCTGCTGGCCGGGACCGCCGCCCCCGCCGCCGACGCCGCCCTCATCTGCTGGACCGGCTCCAACGGCATTCGTCACTGCCAGCACGTCGCCGTCTCGTGCGGGAAGTTCTTCGCCGCCTTCGGGCACATCATCGGCGACCACCCCGAGTGGAACACCCGCTGCTACAACGTCGGCTCCTCGACCAACATCGTCTTCGGCGTGTGCGAGCAGTGCGCCTTCGGCTACGGCCCCGGCGTCGACGGCGCGGGCGTCATCGGCCCCGCCCCCGGCACCACCGCCGACGGCACCCCCTTCTTCGTGGTCCACGCCAGCGGCGCGCTCCAGTGCGTCGTGCGAATCCCCGGCCTCAACGGTGCGCCCCCCACCGTTCACGTCGCCGATCTGCCCTCGCCCCCGGACTTCGGCACCGGCACCAGCACGTTCGTCCACATCACCCGCAGCGGCGACGACCGCACCTACTTCCCGCTCCCGACCTTCGGCGCTCTGCCCCCCGCGCCCGTCAGCGGCCCCGACTTCGTCATGCACTTCGGGTCGGTCGATGACCTCAGCACGCAGCTGTTCTTTCAACAGGAAGTCCCGCTGTCGTACAGCCAGCTCGTCTTCCGCCAGGTGCCGCCCGCCTGCCCCGCCGACTTCAACCGCGACGGCGTCGTGAACACCATCGATCTCACCATCCTGCTCGCCAACTTCGGCGGCGTGGTCACTCCGTTCACGAACGGCGACTGCAACGGCGACGGCCCCTGCGACACCAACGACCTGGTCATCTTCCTCGCCGCTTTCGGCACCGCGTGCCCGGTCAACTGACCGCGCCCCGCACATCTCACAGCGCTCCCCAAGGGCCGCGAACCATCGCGGCCCTTTTTCCCATGATTCCCCGGACATTCTCGGCCCAGCCCACGGGCGTGTCCCGAATCTCACACCGTCCCCCTTGAACGGAGCACGAATTGGAGTACGCTTTCAACGGCATGATTTCGCGCCCCCGGGGGGGGCGGGTGCCCGCACGGAGAAAGGGAGTACGAGATGAGCCTGAATCTGTTGATGACCGCCCCAGGGGCGCGCGGGGCCAGCAAGGCACCGTGGGTTCGACGTGCGCTCCTTGCCACGGCTGGAGTCATGGCGTTCGCTTCGCCGGTGTTCGCCGGGCCGCCGAGTCCCCCGGAGTTCTCTCTTGGCTTCGGCTGCGCGATGTCCGCGCTCACCTTTTCGCCGACGGAGACCGAGCCCTTCACCGCCTTCATCTCGCCCGGCGTGAGCGGGTACACCGAGTTCGCCCACCCCGGCAACTTCGCCCGTCTCCGCTCCGCTTCCGGACTCTTCGAGGGCACCGAGGACGCCAACCAGCAGCACGCCCAGCCCGCCGCGGCGAAGTTCGCCACCGTCGCCGCCCTCCGCGCCGCCCTCACCGACCCCGCGGGCTGGACCCTCGAGATCACCGACGGCGCCACCGCAAGCACTTATACCTTCACCCTGTCCGTCGACGCCTCGGCGTTCCCCGACGAGTACCTCCGCCCAATCATCTTCACCAACGTCGCCCCCGGCGACCTCATCAGCCGCAACCCCACCTTCACCTGGACGCAGGCATCCACCTCCAACCCCGCGGCCGTCGAGTCGCAGGCGTTCAACCAACTGTACAGCGACGACTTCGCCAACATCTACACCAGCCCGTCCATCACCACCACCGACACCGCGTGGGCCCCCGACGACACGCTGGCACGCAACCGCTACACCCTTTTCATCGGGAAATCCAACAACAAGGTCGACCAGAACCTCATCACCACCACCATCACCGACGACACCGACGGCGACGCCATCCTCTACGGCGTGTTCCCCTTCATCACCGCCCGCGCCTTCTCCTACTGCCCCATGCTCACCGTCTCGTGCGCGGGCGATCTCAACGGCGACGGGGCCGTGAACACCGCCGACCTCACACGCTTCCTCGGCCAGTTCGGCAAGACCTGCCCGCAGGTCACCGGCTTCTGCGCTGACTTCAATAACGACGGCGTCGTCAACACCGCCGACCTCACGTTCTTCCTCGGCCGCTTCGGCGGGCCGTGCATCTGAGCTCAACGAATGGAACGTATCGCACGGGCCCAGCCGTTTCGACACCACGCAGGGCCTCAAAGGAGCAGCACGATGGCAAACCGCGCCGCAGCACTCAGCACCGCCGTTCTTTCCGCCGCACTCTCCCTCAGCGCTTCGACGGGGTTCGCCGGCGTGATCGCCCCGGAGTTCCACGTCACCCTCAGTTTCAATGCACTGTGCATCAACCGCGTCGGGCAGGTCGCCCCCACGGTCCACCTCTTCCCCGGCATCGACGTCCAGGGCTTCTCCGACCCCGAACACTCCAACAACACCGCCCGCGTCTCCACGCTCAACAACAACCACGGCGGCCAAACTGGCCAGAGCTCCTTCAGCGCCAACTTCGATACCGTCAATGACCTCCGCGACAGCATCGACGACGCCGACGGGTGGACGGTCGAGATCACCGACGGCGGCACCGACACGACGTACTTCTACACCTTCACGCTCGACGCCGCCGAACTCGTCGCCGACCATGTCCGCCGCGCCTCCATCGGCGTGCTGCAGCAGGGCGACACCATCTCGCTCAACCCGACTTTTAACTTCATCGTCGACCAGCCCGAAGACCCGCTGATCCAGCACACTCTCGCGTACGCCACGCTCTACGGCCCGGCGGGGTTCTACACCAATCCCACGCCCAGCCCTGTCGACACGCAGTGGACACCCACCGGCCCCATCGAACCGGGGACGTACACCTTTGCCATCCAGTTCCAGGGCGACGCGCCGCCGACGCTTCTGGTCCCCACCACCCCGCAGCCGCAGGGCTTCGAGCCCCCGCTCGCGTCTTTCTCATGGTCGTCGACCTACGGCTCGTACGTGGACGTGAGCAACCTCATCGCCGCCGCGCCGCCGGCATGTCCGGGCGATCTCACCGGCGACAACGCCGTCAACACCGCCGACCTCACCCGCTTCCTCGGCCAGTTCGGGCAAGCATGCTCGAACGTGACCCCGCCGTGCGCGGACTTCAACAACGACGGTGTCGTGAACACCGCCGACCTCACGTTCTTCCTCGGGCGGTTCGGGTCGTCGTGCCGGTGACACGGCAGCAAGGCAAGGACGTGCTCGCCCTGACGGGTGGCATGCTCACGTCCGCGTGAGCATGCTCGAACTCGCTGAATCTCGACCACGAAACCAAACCGCCCTTCTCCAGCGACCTGCACATCACGGTCAAAACGAAAACGGCCCGGCAATCGCCGGGCCGCTTTTGTTTCATGACGTATCCGTCGCGGCGTTCACCGCGCCGGGATCTTTAGGGTCTGACCAGCCTGCACATCGTCCTCGCTGTCGAGCAGCGAGGAGTTCGCATCGAGGATCTCAGGCCAGCGCTTCGAAGAGCCCAGGAGCTTCTTGGCGATCTTGCCCAGCGTATCCCCCTCCTTGACCACGTACGTCGTCGCGCCGCTCTTCTTGGCGGTCTCGTTCTTGGCTTCGACCTTTTTCCCCGCGGCCTTCTCGATTGTGCCGATGCTGGGAACCTTCAGTTCGCTCTTCTTCTCCGGCTTCACCTCGGCGGTCTTGGTCTCGGGCTTGGCCGAAGCCCCGCTCTTGAGCACCGACTTCTCCGGGATCAGCAGGCTCGCGCCCGTGCGGAGCTGGCCGTTCTTGCCGATACGGCCCTTGTTGTACGTCTTCAGCGCCTCGGCGAGCGAGCCGTCGTTGTAGTGCTTCCTGGCGATCTTCCAGAACGAATCGCCCTCGACGATGCGGTGCACGCCGTCCTTGGACGCGGGCTCGGGCTTCGACTCGGTTCCGGGGGCGGGGGCGGGGGCGGTAGCGGTAGCGGACCCGGGGAGTTCCGAAGGCTTGGCCCCGAGCTTCGTGGTGTCTTCGCCGGGGCCGCCGAGGCCGTTGCCTTCAAACGGAGCGCGGGTCGGCGTCGGCTGGAACATCGACTCACCGGAGCCCGGCGTCTGGAATCCCACCTGAGGCCCGGACGCCGGGGTAGTCAGCGGCACCGCACCGGTCGTGCGCCCGTCCATCTGCGCCGCCTCGGGCGTGCTGGCGTGCCCGTTGCCGAGCTCGGTCATCGTCTCGTTCCACGCCTGGCCGAAGCGCCCGGCGATCGTGTTCTCACCCGTGTTCGTGCCCATCGTCACCGGCACCACGCCGCTGCCCGTGTCGCCGCTCGCGACCGCGCTGCCGCCCGCCGCAGGATCGGTGATCGGCACCGAGACCGGCGAAGTCGGCACCGCCGAAATCTCAGGCTTGGCCGTCGCCCCGTCCGCCACCAGCACCTCTTCCTTGAACATCGGCGGCTGCGCCTCGGCCATCTGCGGCCCGCCGGGCTCAGACTTGCGGCTGGCGGAGAAGTTGTCGGAGATCAGCAGCCCGACAACGAGCACGAGGGCGAAGCCGAAGATCAGGGCCAGTTTGTGTTCACGGGTCATGGGGTTGGGCATCCTTGCCAGAGGCGGGACATGCAAACGAATGAACGAAAGGTCAACGTGGAAGGGCGGTGGATTCTGTCAATCTGTTCGGTCTTCAGTAGGTATCAAAGTCCGAAAAAGCACCCTTCCGGTGGGGATTCTACAGGATTTGTATCGCACGCAGCTTGGCCGAGCGGCTTCGTGGATTGTTCGCGCGTTCCTCGTCCCCGGCCTCGGTGGGCTTCTTCCCGATGGCCCGCGCCAGCCCCCGCTCCATCAGGTCGGCAAACGCTTGTTTCACGGGGCGGTCCTCCAGCGAGTGGAACGAAATCAGCGCGACACGCGAGCCCTGTCCCAGCCACAGCGGCGTCGTGCCCGGGGCGCTCGCCTTGAGCCGCGACGCCGCACGAGACACCGAATCCAGCAGCGCCCGCAGGCTGCCCATCTCATCGTTGACGGCGATGCGAAGAGCCTGGAACGTGCGGGTCGCCGGGTCGATGCCGTGCGCCGGCCCGCGGACCACCGAGCGGACGAGTTCGGCCAGTTGAGACGTGGTCGTTATCGGCTGGGTTTTCCGCGCGGCGACAATCTTTGCGCTCACCCCCCGCGACGCCCGCTCCTCGCCGAACTCGTACAAGACGTCCGCCAGTTCCCGCTCGGACAGGCTGTTGACCAGATCAGCCGCGGTGGGCTTCCCGGGCGACGGATCGAGCCGCATGTCCAGCGGCCCGTCGCGCATGAAACTGAACCCCCGAGCCGCGTCGTCGACTTGCGTTGACGCGAACCCCAGGTCGGCGAGCACCATGTCCGCTCGCAGCCCCATTTCCACCATCCGACGCGGCGCCTCGGCGAAGTTCGCGTGGATCGTGACCACTCGCGGCCCCATCGCCCGAGGCCCCCCCGCCACGCTCTCGATCCGCTCTTTCGCCTTCGCGAGGTTCGCCGCGTCGAGGTCGTTGAGCACGATCGTTCCCGTTGGCCCGATCAGCGGCGCGACCATCGCCGCGTGACCGCCCAGCCCGGCGGTGCAGTCGAGGTACGTCTCCCCCGCGCACGGCGAAAGCGCCGCGAGCACCTCCGCGGGCAGCACCGGCACGTGACCAGACGAACGCACAGCCATCGCCGGAGTGTCCGCGTGACACGCGCCGGAGGCAAACGGCCTCACCGGACGAACCCTGCGCGCTTTGACGCCGGCCCGATGCCCGAACCCGCGCCCGCCGAGCGCACGAAAAAGCCCGGGCACAGTGGCCCGGGCTGTAGGCAGATCATGAGATGGATCGACGGCTTACCAGGAGCGGCCGCCGCGGCCACCACCGCCGCCGCCGTAGCCGCCGCGACCGCCACCGCCGCCGCCCTCGCGGGGCTTGGCTTCGTTGACGGTGAGGTCACGGCCGTCGACGCTCTCGCCGCTGAGGGCGGTCATCGCGGCGCGGGCGTGGTCATCGTTGGAGAACTCGACGAAGCCGAAGCCGCGGGGGCGGCCGGTTTCGCGGTCCATGACCAGCGACGCCGAGGAGACCTCGCCGTGCTCAGAGAAGAGCTCGTGGAGACGGGACTCGGAGGTGTTGAACGACAAATTGCCAACATAGAGCTTCATGTGAAGTCCTTGGTGCCCTGCAGACTTGGATTTCCGGTGCTTGGCTCGGGCGGAGAAAGCGTCGGGAGAACTGAGCGGACTCGACCGACGCGGCCAGGCCAGAACAGAAGACGCGGAACAGTAGGCGCGCCGAGCACTCCGCGTCGGTCACGTCCTTTGTACCCTCGTCCCCATGCCCAGCGACCATCTCCCGCCGACCCATTCTCTCCCGCCGACCCCCTACCTCACCCCGACGCCCGAATCCGCCGCGGCGTTCGCGCAGCGCTGGTACGCCGCCTGGAACGCCCGCGACATCGACGCCATCATGGCCTGCTACAACCCGAGCATCGAGCACTCCTCCCCCTTCATCAAGCGCTACAACGGCACCGACGACCGCTCACTGAAAGGCATCGACGCCGTACGCGACTACTTCGCCCGAGCCCTGGCCCGCAACCCCACGCTGCAGTTTCATCCGAAGCACGTGGCCGTGGGACTGGAGAGCGTGATCCTCGTCTACCAAAGAATGACCGGCGACCTCGCGGCGGAGATGTTCAATCTTGACCTTGAGGGGAAGATCGTGCGGTCGGTTTCGCATTATGGGTGAGGGGGAGAGAAGAGCGTGGTGATACGGGCTGCAACGCGTGGCATGGCCAAACTTGTTTGGCCATGCTCGGAGAGTAAGTGTCGTCGGAACATGGCCAAGAGGACTTGGCCATGCCACCCGTCAAGGTCCTTGCTCGGCCCGGCCACCCGCCGTGGGATTGGAGAGCGTGATCCTCGTCTACCAAAGAATGACCGGCGACCTCGCGGTGGAGATGTTCAACCTTGACCCCGAGGGGAAGATCGTGCGGTCGGTTTCGCATTATGGATGACGGGGAATGGGGGCTGGCAGCGCCGAAGGTTGCGACGCGTGGCATGCTTCTGCCTTGAGAAGCATGCTTCCCCGAGCGGAAGCATGCCACCCGGAACGAGGCCACCCGCCGGTGCCACCTGTCGGGTCCCCCGTGCCACGGGCTTCCGCCGTCTGCGGCGGATGCCCGTGCTCTTCGATCACACCCAAGCGAGTGCGGCACGGGCACCTCGCGTCCCCGGAATCGACGCGAGAAGCCCGTGGCACGAAGCCGGGCCACCTGCCGGGGTACGCCCACAGCGGCGTACCCCGGCAGCC
>CAYZFW010000123.1:0-250 GCA_964477615.1 uncultured Phycisphaeraceae bacterium
CTCCGGCTCAACCGTCTCGGCGCACTTGTCGCCTGCCTCTGCTGCTGGTTCGGGGGGGGGTATGGGTACTCGTGAGGCGTGGGGGATTGTGGGTGGGGCGCCGCCGCACTCACGGGATACTCGGTTTGATTGTGTGGGGATGTTCACGAGGGCCGGGTACCCGATGACGCAGGGGGTCGGGTCGTGCACGCTCGTTGCACCAAACGTCATCGTGACGGCGCGTCACAACATGAATCGTTGCGGCACATAC
>CAYZFW010000123.1:260-7184 GCA_964477615.1 uncultured Phycisphaeraceae bacterium
CGGTGGGTGTTTCTGTTGCTGGGACGCGAACGCCGCTCCCGCCGCAGGGTTTGTGGCGAGGTTTCGGAGGCATCCCGATGGCTCAGTAGCCGCGCCGTTTGCCACGCAGTACGAGGTGCCGGTCGTGGCCTTTCACTTTCCGAGTTCCGGGCCGGGGTGCAATGCCCTTGACTATGATGTTGTCGTGGGCATTCTGGCGTGGGACGTCACTCACATCACGCCGGCGGTCGTGGATTATGATGAGTCGTACGACCCCCCGAACAACTCCAACTATTTCGGTAAGGTTGACGGGTTTGGCGAGTTCTTCATTGCGGGTTGGGGCCGGAATGCCGCGAATCAACTGCCCGGCACCTTGCAGTTTGGTACGATAGGTGGACGCCCATCGGCGTTCGGGAGCATGCCTCCCTTTGCGAATGAGCATGATTCCGGAGGCGCTGTTCTGCTTCCGGGATCGTGTGATCGGCTGCGTCTGGTTGGTGTCATCCAGTTCCCGGGGTCGGCGATTCGCTTCTATCGAATTCCAACCGAGTTGCGTCCTCACATTCCCACACCGCCGACGTGCAGTGTGGCGGTTTCGGTGGCCGGACTCCCGGAACCATCGGTCACGGGCCGTATGACGGCAACCGCCCTGTTCATAGACGGCGATGTCGCGACCAATCAAGCCGTTTCGGGGTTCTCGTGGTCCGGTTGGTCCACGTGCGGTTCCGGCCTGTGCTCGGGCTTGATCTCCCGGAGCACCAGCGCCGGGATCACCGGAACGGCGGATGCACCCGGCGAATGCCGGCACTCCGCGGCCGCGTCCTGTTCCGCAACGGGTCGTACGACATGGAACTTACCAGCCGTCTCCGACTCGATTTCAATGTCGACGCAGCACACTCGACGAACATCTCGGGCCTCCCCGGCGGCGGCACCGACCCCAACTCGCTCAGCACCGATACCCTCTTCGGCACCCCTTCCAACTCCGAGCCGTTCGAGGTCACAATCCCGTTGAATGTCACCGGCCCATCCAGCGGCATCATCCTTCGCGTCCTGGCGTCGTCACTGGTGAACTTGGATTTCGGACAGGACCCCCCGCCGCCCGCCGAGCCTCCCGGTGCGGCAGTTGACATAAGGACGGTTTGGGATCTCTACGCCGATATGAACGCCGACGGTGTGATCGATTCGGAGGATATCTTGGTCAATCACGAGGAGTGTGAGGCACGCGAGCACTCCGATCTCATCGGTATCCGACTCACTTCGGTCCTGGTGGGTGCCGGGCGGCACGTGCTGAAGGTCAGATGCGTCGTCGACGTGCGCATCAGGGCAAGCATCGTCGATTGTGCGCCCGCCGCCGTCGTTGGCTCCCCCGATCTTCATACTCAACTGCGACTGGAAGTCATTCCCGATTCCTATGGCACCCCGTAGTGCGAATGGCTCAATGGAAGGAAGAACACCATGGTCAACGGAACTCAATGGACTCTTGCGCTCGTGCTGGGTGCGCTCGGCAACGCTGCCTACGCCCGCGGCCAACCTCCCTTCGTCGCGCCGGGGTTCGCCATCCCCGACAACAACCCCGCCGGGATATCGTCGAGCGTGCAGGTTGGTGCGATTGATGGTCTAATCGATACTCTGGTCATTCGCTTGGACTGGCCGTCCACTGTTGCTGAGGGCGGTCATCCGTGGGTTGGCGACCTCGCGGCAACCATCACCTTCACGCCGGACGCCGGCGGACCGTCGATTACTTGCGATCTTTTCCGGCGAATCGGGGCGTCGTCCGCCGGTTCGCTGGGCGATTCATCCGATTTGAGGTGGTTCTACCAGTTCTCGAACTACATTGGCCCTTTCCCGCCGCGCAACATCTGGGAGCAGGCGGCTTCCGTGGGTTTCAACGCCCCAGTTCCCGGCGGCCCCTACCCGCCATCGACCCGTGATGCCGCGTTTCAGTACCAGCCCTTGAACTTTGTCAGCGTCTTCGGCCTCTCCGTCGGCCCCGGCACCTGGACGCTCAACATCAGCGACCACAACCCCGGCAACACCGGTCGGCTGGTGCAATGGTCGATCGAGTACTTCATCCCCGCGCCCGGCACCGCGACCCTCTTCACCACCCTTGCCATCGCCACCCTCTGCCGCCGTCGTCGCTAGTCTAACTGCCCTGCGGCATCCGACAGCAACCGGCCCTATGAGACTCCCAAGCACCAAAGCCTGCTTCTCCGCACTCTTGTTAGCAGCATCGTCTGCAGCTCACGCACGCGGTCAACAACCCGTCGTTGCCCACGGCTTCTCCATCCCCGACAACGATCCGCTAGGTGCCTCGTCCAGCGTCCACACGCCGTTCATCGATGTGATCCCGCTCATGCGGATTGAACTGGCCTTTCCGTCGAGCACTTCCGCTGGGGGCCACTCATGGTGCGGCGATCTCAGAGCGGTTCTCACTTTCACACCAGATGCAGGCGGGCCCGTGCGATCCGTCGACCTGTTCAATCGCATCGGCGCAGACCAATCGGATTCTCGCGGCGATTCGTCCGACTTCACGGGTGAGTACCACTTCTTCGCGACCGGCGGCAACGACATCTGGACCGCCGCCGCACTGGTCGGACCGACACAGCGGATACCCGGCTTTCAGTATCGTCCCTCGACGCGCTCGGCGAACTATCAGTATCAGAACTCGTCCTACTTCGACGCGTTCGGACTGTCGACGCCAGCGGGAACTTGGACGTTGACCATCAGTGATCACGCCGCTGGAAGCACGGGTCAGATCACAGGTTGGAGGCTGATGCCGTGGATCCCTGCGCCCAACACGACCGCAATGCTCGCGCTCCCCGCAGCAATCGCGGCCCTTCGGAACCGACGAGGGTGCGCCGCATGAAACCACGATCGGGTTCGGCACGAAAGCCGCCTCTCGGCTCGGGAGCCAGCTTCTGTGCATGGATCGCCGCAGCAATGGCGATTGCGGCGATCCCTACGCCAGCCCGCGCTCAACAGGTCGCGCGGGGGCCCGGCTTCGCCGTCCCCGACAACAGCCCCGCTGGCGCGTCGTCGAGCGTTCATGTCTCAGACACCATCGGCCTGCTCGACACCATGTCCGTCCGGCTGATCTGGCCCATGACGGTCACCGAAGGAGGGCACCCCTGGATCGGCGATCTCACGGCCACACTCACGTTTACGCCCGACAGCGGAGCGCCGTCGCAGAGCATCGATTTGTTCCGCCGCATCGGTGCCGCCTCGGCGGACTCGCTCGGCGACTCGTCCGACATGCGTGGCACCTATCAGTTCTCCAACTTCTTCGCCCCGTTCCCGCCCCGCAACATTTGGGATGATGCGGCCGCAGTGGGATTCAATCAGGCTGTGGCGGGCGGTCCCTACCCGCCGTCAACGCGGAACGCGTCGTTCCAGTACGAGCCGTTGGTGTTCTTCAACACATTCGGTGCAGTTGTCCGGCCCGGCACCTGGACGCTGAACATCAGCGACCACGCCCCGGGCAACACGGGCCGCCTCGTTGGTTGGTCGATCGACTACATCACGCCAGCGCCCGGCACCGCCGTGATGGTTGGTGTGCCGGGCCTCCTCGCTCTCCGCCGCCGCCGGTGATTCACCGCTTCCAAGTCCCCCTAACCGCACCCTCCAGCGCTTCGGGTCGCTCGTACGCCAGCCCGAACAGCGACTGGTTGAACGACGCCAGCGAGCATTCCTCCTGTCGCACGAAACCCTTCTGCGGGATCTTTCCCAGTCGGTGCATGTCCACCATCGCGCACACCCCCGCGGCGGTGGTGAGTTCGATCGCCGGCCACACGCGCCCGAACATCTGTGTCGCGTGCACCGCCCGCTTGAAGTTCACCTGCTCGCGCCGCCCGTCCTTCATCCCGATGCAGTTGATGAACACCACCACCACGTCCTGCAGCGTCCGCGCAATCGCGTGGTCGAGCAGGTCGATCGCCAGCCTTCGATCAAACACCCGCCCGTTCGAGGGCGAGGGCTTGGCGTGCTCCACGCCCAGGCGCAGGTCCTGCAGGAGGAACTTCATCAGGTCGCGGTGCCCGGGGTAGCGGATGGTCTTGTACGCCACGTCGCTCTCGGCGCACGTGCGCTTCTCGCTCACGAGGGTATCGATGAGGCTGCCCACGCCGCCGGAGGTGTAAAACGCCTCGTACTCCACGCCCTCGAACGAGAAGTTCTCGAGCCCTTCGAGCGCCGGCAGGCGCGTCATCGCGCCCTCGAGCATGACGTTGCACGGCTCGCAGTACTCGTTGACGACGCCCGCAGTGGACCACGTCACGTTGTAGTGCAGCGCGTTGGTTGGGTACTGCGGCAGGGCGCCCACGCGGAGCGTCAGTTCATGGATCTCCGAGAACTGCCGCGCCACCTCGTACCCCGCGATGGCGATGTACCCGGGCGCCAGCCCGCACTGCGGCACCAGCGCCACCTTCGCCCGCCCGCCCTCGGCGATGGCCTTCACCCGGTCGGTCGTCTCCACGTCCTCCGTCACGTCGAAGTAGTGAACGCCCAGTTCGTTCGCATCCTCCGCGATGCCCGCCACCAGGTCGTACGGCAGCATGCACACCACGGCGTTCTTGCCCTTCAGCAGGTTCCGCACCGCCGAACGGTCAGCCGCGTCCACCTTCGCGGTAGCGAACTCGACCTTGTGCGGCACCATGGTCTTCAGGCGTGCGATGTTCTCCTGCGCCTCGCGCAGATTGGCCTCGTCGCGGTCGGCGAGCGTGATGCTGTACGCCCCTTCGCCGCACGCCAGCAGGAGTTCCGCGACCGATTTTCCGACCTTGCCGCCGCCGAGAACGAGAACGCTGTGCATGGGTGCTCCGCTGTTGATGAAAGGGGGCCTGATCCGGCTTCTCCGGCCCTTGTGAGGTGGGCAAGCGGGGTCGAACCGGGGCCGAGATCGTAGCGCCGATCAATCGCTCCGACGCGGCGTTCACGCTAGAATCCCCGCACCAAAGGAGACTCCCGATGAAGCGTTTCACCACGGCCGCCGCTCTCTTCGCCGCCCCGATCATGCTCGCCGCCTGCGCCTCGAGCCAGCCCAAGGCATCGCCCGGTGCGGTGTCGTTCAAGGTCACCGGCATGGCCTGCCCGAACTGCGCCAAGGAGATCGAGCACGAACTCAGCGAAGTCCCCGGCGTGAAGTCCGCCTCCGTCGATTTCAAAAAGTCGTGGGCAACCGTCACCCTCGACCCCCAGAACCCCGCGACGCGCGAGCAGCTCGACGCCGCCGTGGCCCACTGGCGCACCGAGCACTTCGGGGCCAAGGAAGACGCGAACTGCCTTGATCCGCAGCGTCGCGAAGAGATCAAGGCCGGGAAGTAAACGCCGGCGGGCCTCCTCGCATACCGAACACGCGTCTCACCCGCCGGGTGTTTCGAGAATGCTGCGCAATCGATCCGCCAAGGGCCCCGGCAAGGGCGGCAGCCATGTGGCATCAACGAGCCCGACTTCGATCAGGTCGCGCACGTGTGTGCGGTCCTTGTCACGGAACGCGGTCAGCTTGATCCGCACGAGCGCTTCGAGCGAGATCACCCGGATCGATCCGATCTCGGCGGATTCATCGACCATCGGGTTCGGTGCTACTTCGCCCTCCCGAACCATCTCTCCGGCAAACACGACGTGAACCCCCGACCGAGCCGTAGCGCCGGGGCCATCAAGAAAGACATCGATGCCAGCGACGCGCCGGTACACGAAGCCGTCCGCTTCGAGCGCGAGCTTGGCGCGCTCGAAATCCTCCCGACGCAGCAGCACATCCACGTCGCGTGTGTTCCGCACCGCGCCCTCGTCCACCGTCGCCACCCACGCCGCGACGGCGTTGCCCCCGACCACCGCGTACGGCACCCCCGCAGCCCGAAGGCTCCCGCAAGCCCGTACAAGCCGCTGACGCACCATCTCCACGGCGTTCACCATCCGTTCCAGCACGAGATCGGGATCGAGCCTTCGCTGATGCACGCGGAATCCTACGCGCGGCCCCGTGCCCGCGATCCCCCAACGTGCTCCGCGCATACCATCCTCTCCCGATGCCCGTCGACCCATCTTCCCTCATCATCGTCCACCACCCCGAGTCCGTCCTGCGCAAGCGCGCGGCACGGATCGATACTGTGAACGATGAAGTCCGTGCCGTGGCTCGGCGGATGATTGACCTGATGCACGAGGCGAGCGGCATTGGTCTCGCGGCGCCGCAGGTCGGGCTCTCGTGGCGGATGTTCGTCTGCCATGTGCCCGCCGTGGAGGGCGAGCGTGTGCTCGGCGCCGATCCCGTGCAGGCAACCGCGTCCCCAATGGTCTGCATCAACCCCGTTCTTGCTGACCCCGCACGCGATCTCGTTCCCTATGAAGAAGGCTGCCTCAGCCTCCCCGAGATCCGCGGCGACGTGCGACGCCCCTCCGAGATCACGCTCACCGCTCAGGGCCTCGACGGAACGTCGTTCACCCTCCGTGCTGCTGGCCTGCTCGCTCGCTGCTGGCAGCACGAGGTCGACCACCTCGACGGCGTCCTCATCATTGACAAGATGTCGCCCATCCACCGCATGCGCAACCGCCAGGCCATCAAGGCCCTCGAATCCGCAAGCGGGAATGCCACGGCGGGCGCACAGCGTGGCGGGGGGCGGAACTAGCCGTGGATATCGTCTTCTTCGGTTCCGGCGAGTTCGGTCTGCCCACGCTGCGGTCGCTCTCGCACGCGCACCGCATCGTCGCTGTCGTCACCCAGCCCGACCGCCCGGCCGGACGCTCGCGCGTCATGACGCCCACGCCCATCGGCGCGTGGGCACCATCCAACCTGCGCGACGTCCCGCTGCTCAAACCCGAGAACGTCAACGAGCCGTCGATGCTCGCGCAGGTCCGCGGCTTCAAGGCCGACGCGTGGGTGGTCATCGCCTTCGGGCAGAAACTCTCGCCCGCACTGCTGGCGGACCGCTTCGCGGTGAATCTGCACGCCTCGCTGCT
>CAYZFW010000124.1:0-7160 GCA_964477615.1 uncultured Phycisphaeraceae bacterium
CCCACCACCGGCACCGCTGCAACCGCCCTCAGCCCCGGCCAGCGCGTCGTCGTCCGAATCGACCTCCCGCGCATCCCGCTGCTGTCGCAGTGGCTCCGCGCTGTGCGCCAGACCTTCCAGCAGCGCTTCAGCGTGTGATCAACGCAAAGCCGCCCGCGTGATCCTCACGCGGGCGGCAAAGGTTGATCACTGAAGCCTCAGGGAATCCACTCAGCGGCGACGACGCATCGCACCCAGCACGCCCGCCAGGGCCAGCCCCGCAGCGCCCGGGGTCGGCACCGCCGTCACCTCGATCACCGCGTCGTTGTAGTCGTAGTCCGCTCCGCCCGCGATCCGGTCTTCCCAGAACAGCAGAAACGTCGGCTGCGTGATGCCCGGCCCGGCCACCCGGTAGGTGGTCATCTGGTCGTACGACTTGCCGCCCGACACGTTGTCGCTCGCCCGGCTGGTCCAGACGGTGTTCTTCGTGGTGTCGTTGAGCGCCCAGCGGAAGTTCGAGGACAGGCTCACCTCCACCGGCACATTGAATGTGTTGGTCGCGCCGAGCGACTGGTACACCGGCTGGGCAGACGTGTCGTCGATCCAGCCGAAGGTGTGGTTGTCCCCGGCGTACTTGGCGCGGGCGATCACGGTCACGGGGCCGGTAGCGCCGCCGATCGACCAGCGCTGGTCGTCGGTGGGCGTGGTGTCGCTCGTGACGATGTTGAGGATGCCGCCCATGCCGTCGTCGTTCACACGGGTGAACGTGAGGTTGCCGTTGGAGAAGGTGGGCGTCGCGGACTCGTTGACGACGAACGTGCCGCCATACACGAGGCCGAGGATCTGCTGGTGGTTCTTCTCCGAGCCCGGCGCGGGCTTCACGGTGGTGAAACCGGCGTAGGCGGAAGAGGCGCCCGCAAAGAGGGCTATTGTCGAAGCGATGAACAAACGGCTCTTCATGGTGTGGACTCCTTGTGCGGGCCGTTGTGCGGCGGCCCGTTCCATTCACAATGCCACAGAGGTGTTCGCACGCCAGCGATTTCGGATTGCACCACCACCCACGACAGCAGCGTGTGCGGCCGACGCGGCCTGCAAGGCCACTTCTCTCGCTTCTCGGACGGTCACCGCCGCGCCGCCCCGGTTATTGGCTTCCCAGCAATTCGCAGTGGCCCGAGCAGTCCTTCCCTTGGACATACGGTGGCGTGAGCATCCCCAGCACCGCCCCGTCCACGATCGACCTCACCTTCTCGATCTTCAGGTCCGACAGCGCAATCGTGCCCGAGCGCCCTTCCGCGAGCACCCAGTACTCCGCCGTGCCGCTGGGCACGCCGTCTTCCCGGAGGTGGTGCGCCAGCGCCATGGCGTAGATGCCCAGTTGCAGGTCATCGGCCTCCGGGTCAAGGAGCTTCTTGAGCGGCGCGCCGGTTTTGTAGTCGATCAGCCGGTGCTCGCCGCGTTCAGAAAGATCGAGCCGGTCGATCTTTGCGAACAGTGTGTGCGCCGTGCCGCGCGAATCCACAAACGGCATGGTGATCGGGAGTTCGAGTTCCAGCACCTGGTGCGTGCTGGGGTGCAGGCGCTCGAAGAGCAGATCAAACTGCGCGTGCAGCTTGGCCCGCTGCCGCTCCCGCTCGGGGTGCAGCGCGGGGAAGGTGCGATCGAACGCCGCGTCGCCCAGCCGGTGCAGATCCGCTCTGCCCGGCAGCCCGCCCTCCGCCCCGTCGTCGCGCTCGCGCCACGCGGCGTAGAAGCGCTGCAGCGCCTCGTGCGCGATGGTCCCGATGTCCGCCTCGGTGCTTGCGCGGGCTTCGAGACCCAGCACGTGCCGCAGGTACCAGCAGCGCGGACAATCGCGGAACGCCTTGATCTGCGTGAAACTCAGGCGCAGCGGCGGGTGGGGCGGCGGCCACACGTGCTCCACCAAAGGCGACGCCAACCGCGCCGCCAGCGCGTGCACATGCCGCACCAGCGGCCCTTCGTCCGCGCCGGGCAGGCCAGCGGATGAACCACCGCCGACGCTGAGCCGCGACAGCGCCGCCGAAGCACGCGCGGCGTCCACCAGCCGCGCTTCGATCTGAGCCAGATCACCCTCGCCCGCGTCCGCCGATCGCCCCGCCGCCGCCGCGTCGTGCAGCGCCGCGAACGCGTGCTGGCGGATCGACGACGCCTCCCGGCGGAGCAGTTCCGTGCGCGTCTCAGCACCGGCGCGCCGCGTGGCCAGCTCACTCTCGAGCTCCGTCGGTGCTTCCGCGCCCGCAGCCGCCAGAGCCTCTTCCATCGTCCTCACCGGGATCCCCAGCCGCGGGCTGAAGTGCGTCAGGAACTGGAAGAGGTCCCCGTCCGGCACGGCCTTCGGCCCCGGCGTCTTCTTGATCTTCGCCGAGAGCACCAGCCGCCGCTTCGCCCGCGTACACGCGACGTAGAACAACCGCAGTTCCTCGTCGGTGTCGGCGCCCACAAGCCCCCCCGCACGCTCGACAAACTCCGTCGGCAGCGCCTGTTCGCCCGGTTCCTCGCGCTTGCCGATCGAGAACCCGCCGCGGCCCGGGCTCACCTTCGGGATGAACACCGTGTCCCACTCCAGCCCCTTGGCCCGGTGGGCCGTGATCACACTCACGGCATCTGGCCGCTCCTCCGCGTCCTCGTCGCCGTCGTCGTCCACCGCGGGCGATCTGAAGTTCCGCCCGTCCTCATCAAGGTCGTTGTAGTACGCCAGGAATGCCCCGAGATCCGCCGGGTGATCCAGGTTCGCCTGGCACGCCCGCGTGAACCGCAGCACACCAACCAGTGCCCGCGCCCGCGCTGCACGCTGCGCCGGCTCCAGCGCCTCCGGCCCGTCGCCGCCCGCCAAGTGTGCCTCACGCACGATGTGCTCGATGCACCGGTCCGCCGGCATGGTCGCCGCCGCGTGACGCAGCTCCGAGAGCAGCGCCCCCAGCCGCCGCACCCCTGCCTCTTCCGCGTAGCGCTCGACCACCCAGTCCAAGAGCGCCGGGAACGCGGCCGCACCGCCGGAGAGCGCCTCGCGCCGCTCCTTCGCGTGCGCTTCGCGCCACACCCGCACCGCCTCGGCCCTGATCCCCGTCGGCGGTCGAACCAGCAGCCGCTGCGCCGACCCGTCATCTCCCGGATTACACAGCAGATTCACCCATGCCAAAAGGTCCTGCACGCCCGCGTCGTCCAGCGGCGTCGCTTTCGTCCGCGTGTCGATCGGCAACCCACGCAGCCGCAGCGCTGCCGCGCACTGTTCCAGTTGTGCCCCGCCCCGCACCAGCACGGCGTAGTCCGACCACTTCCGATCCGGGCTTGCCGCGCGGTCGGCCAGAATGAGAGACGCGATCAGCGGCCCGTGGTCCGGGTCGCCCTTCACCGTGTACGCCTCGACCACCCCCGCCGTTGCATGCGCCCCCGCCGCGATGATCTTCTTGTCCGGCTCCACCCGTGCCGCGGCCCGCGCGATCACCGCGTTCCCCACCTCGACGATCTTCGGCGCGCTGCGGTGGTTGTCGGTGAGTTGCACCGTGCGGTGGTCCGCCCATGTCGCTTTGAACGCCAGCACCGCGGCGGGGTCCGAGCCGCGGAACGCGTAGATCGCCTGGTCATCATCGCCCACGGCACACAGGTCCGTGGTGGGCGAGGGCGGCGCAATCCACCTCATCAGTTCCAGTTGTGCCGCGTTGACGTCCTGCAGTTCATCCACCACGACATGCCGGAACTCCGCCCGTAGAAATGCCGCGAGTTCGGGTCGCTTGCGGAAGATGCGGAGCGGGTACGCCAGGTCATCGTCAAAGGTGGCCAGCCCACGCGACAGGCAGTGCCGATCAAAGGCGTTGTACAACCGCGCGTGCGATTCGAAGCGCGCCTGGGCCAGCGTGTCCGCCTTCAGCTCGTCCCCCGCCAGCCCGTGATCGCCCGATTCGAGCCGCTCGCGCCACCGCCGCGCATACGCCAGCGCGTCCTCCGGCGTGCGTCCGTTGTGCTTGCACGCCGCCTCGAACCCGACGTGCTCCTCGATCACCGACGCGTGCCCGGACCCCGCGAACGCCGGGAACAGCCCCAGGTCGGCGATGATCCCCCGCAGCGCCCGCTTGGTCACCGCGGCGTCCAGCAGCGTCGTCTCGGGGTGAATCCCCAGCACATCCGCGAACCGCCGTGCGATCCTCCGCCCCAGACTGTTGAACGTACACACCTGCACCCGCGCCGCAGCCGCAGTCAGTGCCGACCCGCCCGGCCCGGCCCACAGCATCAGCCGCTCGCACATCTCCCGCGTGGCCTTCACGCTGAAGGTGACCGCGAGCAGCGATTCCGGCTCGGCCCCACGCTCGAGCAACCGCAGCAGCCGCGCGATGATGACACGCGTCTTTCCGGTGCCCGGCCCCGCCAGCACCAGCAGCGGCCCGGCGTCGTGCTCCACGGCGTCGCGCTGGGACGCGCTGAGTTCGATGGTGTCGATGATGCTCGCCCCTGGGGTGGACATGGGGGGAGTTTACGAGAACAAGTGAGTGCCCGTCGAGGTTGACGACCGGGCGGACAGCGTGGTGTCACTCAACGGTGACGATGTCGTCGTTAGCGAGGACGGTTGTGCAAGCGGACTTGGCGAGTTCTTCGAGAGTGCTGTCGGCGACGGTGATTTGCTTCTCGCCTTCGCCGCGCTTCACGGTGACGCGCTTGGCCTCGGGTTTGGTGCCGCCCGCGGCGACGAGAAGGCGGTCGAGGGTCATGCCGGCCTTCTCCATTCCGTAGACGCCGGCGCGTTCGACGTTGCCCGAGACGTAGACGAAGCCGGGTTTGTTGGCGGTGAGCGATGGTTCACGGGGCGGCGTGCTGGTGATTTGGAAACCGGGTGCTGTGAACCGTTGGGAAAGCGTGTTTAGCGCGCGGGTCTGCTCGGCGCTGTTTCGCACGACAATCCAGGCGAGTGTGCCCACGGCGAGCAGGAGCGCGGCGGTCAGGATGGCGTTGAGCTTCATCAGCATGGTGCGGTTCTCCAGTTGGATGTCGACACACTGGCGACGCAGGGCGTCCACGTCGCCGAATTGCTCCGCCGCGATTGCGGCGGTTTCAGACGCTGAGCCCCCTCCGGAGGGGCGGCGAATCTCGCTCTTCAGGAGTTCGAGATGGTGGGCGAACTCCTCGTTGATGTCGGCTTCGATCTCGCGGCGCGGGCGGGTGGCGCGGGCGAGGGCGTTGATGCGGGCGCGCAGACTCATGCGACCCTCCCGGTCGTCCGCGTCCCACCCAGCACCCGCGCCACCGCCGCACACGCCGCGTTCCACGCGTCGATCTCGCGCCGCAGCGCCGCGTGCCCGTCGCGTGTGAGCGAATACACCCGAACCCGCCGACCCGTCTCGGATTTCTTCCACGCCCCCGCGATCAGGCCCTTCTTCTCTAGCCGGTGCAGCGCCGGATACAGCGACCCTTCCTCAACCCTGAGCGCCTCGGCGCTCGACCGCTGGATCGACTTCGCCACGCCATACCCATGGTCCGGCCCCTCGGCGAGCGTGCGCAGCACAAGCAGATCAAGCGTGCCGGGAAGAAGGTCGGTGGGCGAGTGGGCAGCCATAGATACTCCGGTGGTCTATGCCTAGATCGTCTATGTATAGACCCACGGTACAGCGATGTCAACAGAAGCGCACGCACCGCGCCGCGTGTTCCCACAGCGGTGCCATCGACTTCCTGACCCCGGGCAAGTCCGTGCACAAACTATCGCAAGCCCCGACCCCTGAAACCTGACCCCCGACCCCCGGCCCCCTCACCCCCCCAGCACATCCCGCACCGCTCGTAGCGCCCTGCCGTGCAACCGCGGCGGGGCCACCAGGATCCCCGAGTTCTTCTCCAGCCCTCGCCCGTGCGAGAAGTCCAGCGGCCTCCCCAGCGCATCGGTCACCGCGCACCCCGCCTCCGCCGCCACCAGCGCCCCCGCCGCGTGGTCCCAGATGCGCTCGATGTACCCCTTCTTCGACGGCAGCCGCAGGTACAGGTCGGCCTGCCCCCGGGCCACCACGGCGTACTTCGCCTGGCTGTCCAAGCGCGCCGGCTCTGCGGGTTCACCAAGTTTCTCCAGCACCCGCTCCGAGGCGCTGTGGTCAGAGTGCGCCGCCTCGACGCTCTCGCACATCCGCACCGGCTCGCCCTCATCCGGGTCGAGCCGCCGGATATGCACCGGCCGAGCCTTCGCATCGTCCGCCGGGAGTTCGTACACACCCTGCCCCTGCTGCGCAAAATAGATCACGCCGGTTTCGTCAGGCTCGTCGAAGGGGCGCGAGAAATCCCGCGACAGGTTCGGGCACCCCAGCACCCCGATCACCGGCACACCCGCCTCGATCCACGCCAGACTCACGGCGTACTGCTCGCCGCGCAGGAAACCCTTCGTCCCGTCGATGGGGTCGAGCGTCCAGAACCCGTGCAGGGAATCAACGGGCGGCTCGGCGTTGCCGAGGTCGATCGCCTCGAGCGCCTCGTCCGCCGTCACGCCCGCCCACGACACACCCGCGGCGGCGACCACCGCGTCGATTAGCGACCGATCCCCGGCGCCGATGCGCTCCCGCAGCATCGCGGAGTCTTCTTCGCCCACCAGCGTCACCTTGCCGAGCGCCTGCTTCAGCGTGTGAGCCACCACCGCCTGCGAGGCAAAGTCGGCGACCGTCACCGGGCTCTTGTCGTCCTTCGACGCCGAGACAATGTCGCCCCGGCGCGACTGCACCGCCCGGCACACCCGGCAGGCAAGCGCAACGGCATGAAGAGCGGCTTCGAGACGGCGGGTGTGGTCGGACATCAAGTTTGCCTCACAGCCCCAGATACTGCAAACACGCCTTCACCGAATCCTCAATGCTCATCGTCGCCGGCTTCAGCACCAGTTCCGGCTTCGTCGGGGCCTCGTACGGGTCGTCGATCCCCGTGAACCCCTTCAACTCGCCCGCGCGGGCCTTCTTGTACAGACCCTTGGGGTCGCGCTGCTCGCACACCTCGATGGGCGCATCAACGTACACCTCGATGAACTTCAGCCCCGCCTTCTCGTGCACCGCCCGCGCCTTGTCCCGGTCCGCGGCGTAAGGGCTGATGAAACTCGTCAGCGTCACCATCCCCGCGTCGGCGAACAGCTTGGCCACCTCGCCGATGCGGCGGATGTTCTCCACCCGGTCCTCCGCCGAGAAACCCAGGTTGTTGTTCAGCCCGAACCG
>CAYZFW010000125.1:0-7147 GCA_964477615.1 uncultured Phycisphaeraceae bacterium
TGCAGAGACCTCGCTTTACATCACGCCGGGCTTCCGGTTCCGGCATGTGGACGGGCTGGTGACGAACTTCCACCTCCCTCGTTCGACGCTGCTGGCGATGGTCGGGGCCCTGTTCGATCAGGGCGGTGTGGCCCGGCTGCTGGAGGTTTACCGTCAGGCGGTGCGCGAGAAATACCGGTTCTACTCGTACGGGGACGCGATGCTGATCCTGCCCTGAGGGGTGCGGGTTTTCGTTCGCTCGGGCGCGGCGGCCCGATACAGTTGGGCGGCGGCACCCGTGACGGAGCGCGGGGCAATGGCGGGAGATGGGGGTGTTTCACGAGGCGGGCGAGCATGAGGCTTGGCGATCTCATCCAGGGTGTCATCGGCGGGTCCGACATTCACAAGGGCCCCGGGGTGGCCGACGCCGCGTCGCTGCGGGTGTGCGACATCACCGAAGACTCTCGCACCGCGCTGCCAGGATCGCTCTTTATCGCGCGTCCGGGGACGAAGGCCGACGGTCGGCGCTTCATCGCCGCGGCGGTGGGGGCGGGGGCCGAGGCGGTGCTTTCGGACGCAGCCCCCAACGCGGCGATGCTGCGGGACCACCCGCAGGTGGTCCACCTCGTGAGCGCCGACGTGCCGCGGGCCGCGGCCGTGCTGGCCGAGCGGTTCTATGGCAGCCCGACTTCATCTCTAAAGGTGATGGGCGTGACCGGGACCAACGGCAAGACGACCATCGCCCACTGCGTTCACCGACTGCTCAACGCGAGCAAGCGCAAGTGCGGGCTCATCGGTACGGTGCTGATCGACGACGGCACCGAGGTGGCCGAGGCGGTGATGACCACGCCGCCCGCGTGCGAGCTCAGCGCGACCTTTGCCCACATGCTGGAGGCCGGGTGCGCCGCGGCGGCGATCGAGGTCTCCAGCCACTCGCTGCACCAGCACCGCACCACGGCCCTGCGGTACGCCTGCGCGGTCTTCACGAACCTGACGGGCGACCACCTCGATTACCACGGCACGATGGAGCACTACGCCGCAGCGAAGGCGACGCTGTTCGAGCTCCTCGTGCCCGAAGCGACCGCGATCGTGAACGTGGACGACCCGTGGCACGGGCGGATGCTGAAAGGGTGCCGGGCGAAGGTGCTGCGCTGCTCGCTCGATGCCGCTTCGGGCGCGGACTGCCGAGTCGAAGCGGGCGAGGCCACATTCGCCGGGACGCGTGTGGCGTACATCGGGCCGTGGGGGCGCTTCGAGATCAACCTCTCGATGGTCGGGCGGCACAACCTGATGAACACGCTGCAGGCGGTTGCCGCGGCATGGGTGATGGGCGTTCCCGTGGGCGAACTGGCGAGCGCGGCGAGCCTGATGGAAGCGCCGCCGGGAAGGCTTGAGCGCGTCACCGCCTCGGGCCGCCACGAGGACTTCGCCGTGTTCGTGGACTATGCGCACACCGACGATGCGCTGGCGAACGTGCTGCGGGCCGCGCGGCCGCTGGTGCGCCGAGGATCGTCACTCCGCGTGGTCTTCGGCTGCGGCGGCGACCGCGACCGCACGAAACGCCCCCGCATGGCCCGCACCTGCTGCGAACTCGCGGATTTCATCACCATCACCAGCGACAACCCCCGCACCGAGAAACCCTCGGCGATCATCGATGAAATCCTCACCGGTGTGCCCGCAAGCGAGCGGCACCGCGTGGAGATCGACGCCGATCGTCGCGTCGCGATCCACAAGGCCGTGCGCTCGTGCAAACCGGGCGACGTGCTCGTCATCGCGGGCAAGGGGCACGAGACGTACCAACTGATGCCCGACTACCAGGGCGGCATTCGACGCATCGATTTCGATGACCGGGTGGTCGCTCGCGAGACGCTGGGGGAGCTCCCCCAACTCGCCACTGTGCTCGATTGACTGCTTCCCGCACGTTTCTTGCCCGCCCCCACTGCTCACGCCCCAACGCCTACGCCCCACTGCCCACGCCCCACTACCCACGCCCCCCGCACCGCGCCCCGCCCGAATCCCCACCATGAACTTCTGGACCCCCAACAACCTTCAGCACGTCACCGGCGGCGCGTGGATCGTCCGGCCCGCCACGCCCGACGCGTTCCGCGCCCCCATCGACGGCGTGGCCACCGACTCGCGCTCGCTCCCGGCGGGCAAGGTGTTTGTCGCGCTCAAGGGTGAGACCTTCGACGCGCACGACTTTCTGCAAGGTGTCGCCGCGGCCCCGCTGGTGATCGTGTCGGATGAGTCCAAGGTTCCCGCCGCGTGGCGCGCCGGGGTCACGGGCTCCACCGCCTTCCCCGCGGTGCTCAAGGTTGATTCGACGCTGAAAGCCCTCCAACGTTTGGCCGCGGCGTACCGACGCGCGATCCCTCATCTCCGCGTCGTCGGCGTGACGGGGTCCAACGGCAAGACCACCACCACCCGCATCCTCGACACGCTGCTGGGCGTGAAACTCCGCGGATCGGCGAGCATCAAGAGCTTCAACAACCACATCGGCGTGCCGCTGACGCTGCTGGCGGCCAAGGCCACGGATCAGTTCGTCGTGTGCGAGATGGGCATGAACCACGCCGGTGAGATCGCGCCGCTAACGAGCATGGGACGGCCCGACGCCGCCGTGATCACGTCGATCGGTCGTGCCCACATCGAGCACATGGGGAGTGTTGAGGCCATCGCAAAGGAGAAGGCATCGATCTTCGCGGGGCTAGCCGAGGGCGGCCTTGCGGTCGCGCCCGCGGATACACCTTTGCTAGGCGAGTACCTCCGCCGCCTGCCGCACGTGGTCACCTTTGGCACTGCAGCGAGAGCCGACCTGCGGGTCACTTCGATCGAGTCCACTCTCGATTCCCAGGGCCGTCCGTCGGGGCAGCGGTTCACGCTCAACGGGCGGCAGGCGTACGAGATCCCCCTGCTGGGCGAGCACAACGTGCTCAACGCGACCGCGGCGGTCGCGGTGGCGCGGCGTTTCGGGCTGAGCGAGGAGGAGATCACCCGGGGATTGGCCACGGTGCGCCCGGCCGAGATGCGTTTCAACCGTCTGAGCATCGGCGGCGCAGAAGTGGTGAACGACGCGTACAACGCCAGCCCGGAATCCGTTGCCGCCTCGCTGCGGACCTTCGCGACCATCTTTCCGGTCGGCGGTGCGGCCCGGCGTGTCCTGGTGCTGGGTGACATGCTGGAACTCGGCCCCGCATCCGACGCCGCCCACGACGAGATCGGGGCGCTGATCGGCAAGGTGTGCCCGCCCGACCTGCTGGTGACCATCGGGCCGGGCGCGGCGCGGTACATCGCGGCATCGGGAGTGAACAGCGCCCGAACGATTCGTTTCGACAGCGCGGACGATGCCGCATGCCGCGCAATCGCCGAGGTGATCAAGCCCGGCGACGCGGTGCTGCTGAAGGCGTCGCGGCGCATGGGGCTGGAGCGGATCGTGAAAGCCCTCGAGGCTCGCGCTACCGAAGCAGCCGGAGCTGCGGCGGTGGTGACGGCGGCGCTGCGCACCCCTGCGCGGGCGTGAGGTTCCAAAGCGTTTCGCCCGGGTCTGTCGATAACACACTCGGACCGTCACGGGCCCACGGCGGTCCTGTGCGCCTTCCGAATCAGAGCATGCTTCTCAGAGCAGAAGCATGCCACCCAGAAAAGGCTCCGACACTCGACCACTTGGCCACTCGACCACTTCCCCCTCCCCCCCGTGCTCCCCTTCCTCGTCGAACTCCTGCGCGACTGGCTCACCCGGAACAACCTGTACCGGTGGGTGATGATCATTGACCAGTTGGAGTTCCGTGTGCTGGCGGCAGCTCTGATGTCGTTCGCCATCGTGCTGCTGTTCGGCAAGCGGGTGATCCGCTGGCTCACGGCGAAGAAGATCGGCGACCAGGCGAAGTTCGATGTCAAGGCACTCGACGAGGCCAACGCCTCGAAGGCCAACACGCCAACGATGGGCGGCCTCCTGATCGCGGCGTCGATCGGGCTTGCCGTGCTGACCCTCGGCAAGCTCGACAATCGCTACGTGCAGTTGGCGTTGGTCGTCGTCGCGTGGCTCGCCGCCGTCGGCGGGGCCGATGACTGGTTGAAACTCACGGCGGCGTCACGCGGGAGCACGAGCCGCCAGGGCTTGTACGCCTGGGAGAAACTCGTTTTCCAGATCGGCATCGGTGTGCTCGTCGGGTACTTCGCGTATCGGGAGGGCGGGCTGAGCAGCGGGCTCAGCACGGCTTCCGATCCCAGCCTGGCGCACGTCTTGAACCTGCCGTTCCAGAAAACCTACGCCAACGCGTTGTCGGGGCCGAGCCCTTCACTGGTGTACTGGGGCATCGGGGCGTACACCGTCATCATGCTGCTGATGATGACGGGCATGTCAAACGCCGTGAACATCACGGACGGTATGGACGGCCTGGCCGGGGGCGTGACGGTGATCGTGACCTTCGGGATCGCGCTCCTGTGCCTCATCGCCGGTTCGGAGGAGCTCGCGAAGTACTACCTGGTTCCGTACGTGGCGACGGCGCAGGAACTGGCGGTCGTCGCGGGCGCTCTCGCGGGTGCGTGCTTGGGGTTCCTGTGGTGGAACTGCTCCCCCGCGAGCGTCTTCATGGGGGATACAGGAAGCCTGTGCCTCGGCGGGCTGCTGGGGTACGTCGCCGTGGTCATCCGCCAGGAGTTCGTCGTCGTCCTGATGTGCGGCGTGTTCATGCTCGAGATCATGAGCGTGGTCATGCAGGTGAGCTACTTCAAGTGGACCAAGGGCAAACGGATCTTCCGCTGCGCCCCGTTCCACTGGCACCTCCGGATGGGCGGCTGGCCCGAACAGAAGATCGTCGCCCGCTTCTGGATCATGAGTGTCATCCTGGTGGCGGTAGGGCTGGCAACGCTGAAACTCCGGTAGCCAAGTGCGGCGTGGCTTCGGCACGTGTTTTCCCGGACTCAATCGGCCCCGCGCGCCGCAACCGCGGCGGCGTGATCGCCTATGATTCCCCCCTGTCCCCGCGCGGCGCTCCGCTCGCCGGCGAGGCCCGGAAGGAGCAACCCCGAGATGGCCCAGCCCACCCCAGCCACCGCGAACAAGCCCGGCTTGTCCCCCGTGGTCATCGATCTTGCCCCGCCGGAGAAGACGCTCCGTTGCGCCGTCATCGGCGTCGGGCGGATGGGGCGTCACCACGCTAAGAAGTTCCGGGCGATCCCCGGGGCCAAGCTGGTGGGCGTTGTGGATGCCAACGAGGAACGGCGCGAAGACGCAATGGAGGCGAACAACTGCGCCGGCTTCGCCACCGTCGACGAGCTGCTCAAAGCGGGCGTGGACGCTGTGACCATTGCGACCCCGACCGTTCACCACCTCGCGGCGGCCGAGCCCCTGCTGAAGGCAGGCGTGGCGTGCCTGATCGAGAAGCCCCTGGCCGCGACCGTGGAAGAGGCCCAGCGCCTGGTCGAACTCTCGAAGCAGTCCGGGACGGTGCTGATGGTCGGGCACATCGAGCGGTTCAACCCCGCAGTGGTGGCGCTGCAGCGGGCGGAGACGAAGGACATCGCCGCCGGGGGCAAGGGGATCATGCCGCGGTTCATCGAGGTCCACCGCGTCAGTCCGATGACGTTCCGTTCGGTGGATGTCAGTGTCGTAATGGACATGATGATCCACGACCTCGATGTCGTGCTCATGCTCATGGGCGGCGTGGAACCCACCCACGTCGAGGCCTCGGGCGTCCCGATCCTGACTGAACACGAAGACGTCTGCAACGCCAGGCTCACCTTCAACCTGCCCCACGGGCGGTGTGTCGCCACCATCACTTCGTCGCGGCTGGCGTTCAAGACCGAGCGAAAAGTGCGCATCGTGGGCGAGAACGGGTACGTCTCCATCGACTTCGCCAAGAAGGCCGGCGTGCTGATCCGGCGCACCGCCAACGAGGTGCAGATGCAGGCGATCCGCGATGAACTCCGCAGCGGGACCGATCTCAGCAGCCTCGACTACCAGAAGCTGGTGGCGATGGAGGACCTGAAGATCGACGACGTCGATCAGTTGGAACTCGAGGTGCGGGCGTTCCTTGACGCGGTGCGGACCGGCTCGACGCCGCCGATCGATGCGCAGGCGGGGTTCGCCAACGTGCGGACGGCGCAGCGGATCATGGCCGAGGCTCGCAAGGACTGGTGATCGCGGCGCACCCCGTGCCGAGGCGATTGGTGACAAACGGTGTAAAGCGCGGCATTCCGCGCCCGTTCGCCTTGACTCATCCCCCCCACCGCCCCCACAATCCGATTGCCATGGCGCGGACGCAGGACGCGGGCACACGCCATGGCCCGCGGTGGCAGGATGCCCCGCGCGTGAACGAGTAGCCACGGAGGGCCGCGTGACCATCCGCACATTCCGCGCCGCTTCGGTGTCCGAAGCGCTCTCCCAGGTCAAGAAGGAACTCGGGGGCGCGGCGGTGATTCTGCACACGCGCACCTACAAGGTCGGCGGCGTGCTTGGTGTGGGCGCGAAGACGATCACCGAAATCACCGCAACCAGCGAGATGAACGTGGGCCAACGGCTCGCGCCGAAAACTGCGCGAGCAAAGGCGCCGGACGGAGCGCGGGCCGCGGCGGAGGTGGCATCGGCCAATTCTGCGGGCGCGGCGTCGGCGCGCGCGGTCGAGGCGGCCGCCATGGCACAAAAGGCCGTATCCGCGTTCGCAGCGCCGACTGCTCCCGAGGGTCGGATGAAATCGCAACAGACGATCACGACAGGTGCGCCAGCTTTGGCAGCCCCCGCCGTGCCGGCGCAATCATCTGTCACGGGCGGCGGGATGTCCGTGCGGTCGTCGGTATCCGAAGTGTCGATCACCGCAGAACTCCGCGACGAGATGGCGATGCTCCGTCGGCTGGTAGGGCGCGTGGTGCACTCCGGCTCGGCACCCTCGCCGGCCATGCCCGATGCGCTGCAGGCGTGCTATCTGAAGCTCATCGAGTCCGAGGTTGCTTCGGAAATCGCCGATGAAATCGTGACCGCGGTGCAGGCGGAACTGCCCCGCGCCGCCGCTCTCGACGCGGGTGCGACGCGCGACGCCGTGCTCCGCCGGCTCGCGGCGTACATCCCCGCGTGCGACACTCCGCCCGATGCCCTGGAGCGCACCCGCGACGGCCGCCCGCTGACCATCGCGCTCATCGGCCCCACCGGCGTGGGCACGACGACCACCATCGC
>CAYZFW010000126.1:0-7118 GCA_964477615.1 uncultured Phycisphaeraceae bacterium
GGGGTGAAGATCTTGAAGCGCGAGCCGACGCGGACGTCGTAGCCGTAGGAGGAGACGCCGTAGGAGATCTTGCCCGGCCGGCGCTGCGCCTCGGCGAAGGGCTCGATGGGGATGAGTTCGCGGATTTGGGTATCGCAGAGGACAGGCATGGAGAGAATCCGCGGCGGACGCCGAAGGGAACGAAACGGGCACCGGGCCACCGGCCCAATCCCGAACAAAGATCAAATATTGAGTCAATCGGCGGTGACTCGCACCAAATCACGCCGGGGAACACAGCGAAGCGGAGGGATGGTGACCACTTGGCCACGAGATCGGGGCCATTCACCAAGTTTTCCCGTATGAATCCACCGTCTTGCCTCTTGTTCCGCCCGATCCGTGGGCAGTTGAGTGGCGGGCCTCTTCCGATCGTCCATGCACGCTAGTGAGGCGTTGAAGCGGTTGAGAATCCGACGCGTGGGCTGGTTGGCCTCGCGGTCGAAATCGTCTGGCAAGTCCAATGGTACTACCACTTGTAGAGGATGCAAGCCGGAAGGCCACAAAATGTGGCGGGTCCGAGAATGTTTTTGCTTGATTTGCGTAAGTCCTTGCCGATCAAGCAGTTGCGCAACTGTCCCGCAAAGTTGTCCACAAGCCGTCGTGTGGAAAGTCTGATTCTGTAGCGATCACCCCCCACCCATTGGGGGCAGCTGCGGATCGAGTTCGAACGCGCGCCGATCTGACGTGTCCGGCGTTTCCAACCCGACGCCAACCCAGTAGACTTCCGCCGTTTCCTCACTGGGCTTGGCGTTGTCCGCTGACCCTTTCGCTTCGGGCTTTCCCTTTCCAGGCCCACCCTGGGATGGGAGCGGGCGTGCCGGCGTGATGCCGGGGGGCCACCGGGGCATGGACGGCTCATTCGCATGCTTGTCACCGAATCCCGTCCGCCGCGGAATCTGAAGTGGTATCACGCCGGGCCTTTGCTGTTTGGCGACTGGGGGACCAGCCGTCTGTACGTGCTGGGTCTGGCGTTCTTCTACACAGCACA
Source organism: uncultured Phycisphaeraceae bacterium (assembly GCA_964477615.1). Lineage (GTDB taxonomy): Bacteria > Planctomycetota > Phycisphaerae > Phycisphaerales > UBA1924 > JAFLCM01. The sequence goes on from CAYZFW010000126.1 coordinate 1,025, forward strand.
CGCGTCCCCGATCTATCTGGCGGCGATGAGCCTGATCATGATCGGGGTGGCGTTTGCGTACTCGATCATCTGCCGCAACTTCACCGACGGCGGCGGGGTGTACGCGGTGGCGCGGCAGCTGTCGCCCACGCTCAGCGTGATCGGAGCGACGCTGCTGCTGGCGGATTACATCGTGACGGCGGCGCTAAGCCTGCTGGACGGGATGCACTACTTCGGCGTGCCGCACGACAAGCACGTGCTCGCGGTGGTGCTGTGCATGCTGTGCATCGGCGTGGTGGGCGTGGTGAACTGGTTCGGCGCGCGGAGCGCGGGGCGGTTTGCGCTGATCATCGCGGTGGGCGCGCTGCTGACGAGCCTCTCGATCGGCGTGATGTGTCTGCCGTACTTCTTCGAGGGGGCCAAGGCGATCTCGCTCGAGCCGGTGATGAACGAGTCGTGGAGCGAGCGGTGGCAGTCGCTGGTGCGAATTATTTTGGCGCTCTCGGGCGTTGAGGCGGTGGCGAACATGACCGGGCTGATGAAGCAGCCGGTGGCGAAGACGGCGAAGAAGACGATCTGGCCGGTGCTGGCCGAGGTCGTGGTGCTGAACATGGTGTTCGGGATCGCGCTGACGGGCCTGCCGCGGCTGGTGGACGTCCACGTCCCCCACTACCACCAGTACAGCACGACGCACGCGGCGGGGTCGTCGCATGGCGGCGAGGGCGTGGCAGTGGGCACGGACGCCGCCGCCGGCACACCGGTGGTCACCGACCAAACGCCGGCGAAACACGCGGCGGTCGAGCCGCCGGATGAGGTGAAGCAGTACCGCGACACGGCGGTGAAGGTGCTCGCGGTGGCTTCGGGAGAGCGGTTCGGCGGCGTCGGGCTGGGGACGGCGATGGGGTGGATCAGCGGGATCGTGTTCGGCCTGCTGCTGCTGAGCGCCGCGAACACGGCCATCATGGCACTGGTCAGCGTGCTGTACTCACTGTCGAGTGACAAGGAGCTGCCGCGGCCGTTCCTGCGGTTGAACTACTCGGGAGTGCCGTGGATCGGGCTGCTGTTCGCGTGCGCGGCGCCGGCGCTGCTGCTGCTGGTGATGAACGACGTGGCGCAGCTTGCGGGGCTGTACGCCGTGGGGGTGTGCGGGGCGATCACGATCAGCGTGCTGGGTTGCGCGTACAACCGCAAGCTGCAGATGAAGCGGTGGGAGCGGTCGGTGCTGTGGGTGATCGGGACGCTGATGTTCGGCGTGGAGATCACCATCCTCGTGACCAAGCCCGAGGCGGCCGGCTTCGCGGGCGGGCTGATCGCGCTGGTGCTGGGCACGCGTGCGGCGCTGAAGTGGCACGCGCGACGGACGCCCGAGCCGCTGGTGGCGCCGCAGACCGGGTGGATGAGCGAGGTCGAGCGGGAGATGCCCAGCCTCGACCCGAGCCGCCCGAAAATCATGTACGCCGCACGCACGCGGTACCAGGCGGAGTACGCGGTGCAGACGGCCAAACGGCGGCGCGCGGTGCTGTTCGCGTTGTTCGTCCGCCCGCTGCGCGTGATGGACGTGCGTCCGGGGCAGGCCCCCCACCTCCGCGACGACCCCGAGGCACTCGAGGCCCTCGGCGGCGTGGCGATGCTGGCGCGGGCCGCGGGCGTGCCGATTGTGCCGATCTATGTGACGACGGCGGGCGACATCGCCGAGGAGATTCTGGATTACACCGTTACCTTCGGCTGCGACACGCTCATCATGGGCAAGAGCCGGCGTTCGCTGTTCTCACGGCGCGTCGCGGGCGACATCGTGTCGATGGTCGAGCAGCACCTGCCCGACGATGTGTCGCTCATCATCCGCTCGGCGTCGCCGACGCTCGTGGGCGCCGACACGGAGCACAAGGTGGGCAAGCTTGACTGGGACGCAACCGAGCCTGCGGGCGCCGATGGCGGCGATTCGGGCGGCGCGTCGGCGAAACCCAAGAGTGACGGGCATGATTCACGTGGAGAATCGGGCGGCGCTTCGGTGCCGGAGGGCAACAAGCCGTCCGCGTGATCACAGAATTCTCCGACGAGCACACGGGAGAGGTGCCCCATGAGGTCGATGCAGTCCAACACGGCGCGGCTGGTCGGAATGGACATGGCCTCCGTTGAGTTCGAGACGCCGCTGGGCTTGGTGCGTGGGATCGCCACGGATCGAGCGATCGTGAAGTTCGGATTCGTCGATTCGCGAACTGACCACGGCGTACCGGCTGCGCTATCGGGACCGGCCGCGGGGTTGCTCGTCACGCTTCGGCAAGAGGTCGAGGCGTACTTTCGCGGGCAGCTGCGCGAGTTCAGCGTGCCGTGCGATGCGCCTGGGACCGAGTTTCATCGGCGTGTGTGGAGTGAACTGCGCCGGATTCCCTTCGGCGAAACGATCTCCTATGCGGCACTCGCGCGGCGGATCGGCAACCCCAGCGCGATCCGTGCCGTGGGCGGCGCGAACGCGCGGAACCCGATAGCGATCCTGGTGCCGTGTCATCGAGTGATCGGTGCCTCGGGGTCGATGACGGGTTTCGCGGCGGGGATCGAGCGGAAGCGGAGGTTGCTGGAGATCGAGGGGGTACCCGCGACTTTGTTTTCAGGAGCGTGAACCCAACTCACTCGAGCGTTCATTCACCGAAGAGCTCGCGAATCAATCCCGCGCGATCAAGCCCGACAGCTTCACCGACGTCTTTCAGGATCGCGTTCAGCGTGCCGATCTTGAGTGGGTTGTGGGCCGGGACTGTGACATGGTGCTCTGTTGGCACGGATCGCGTGAGCCGGATATGGCTTCCGGTCTGACGTTGAATGATGTAGCCGAATCGGCTCAGCGCCCTCGCGAGCTCAAGTCCGGTGATGTCGCGCGGGAGCTTCATGCCGCCATCAGTTCGTCGCGGATGTGGTGAAGTCGGATCACTTTCGGCCTGGACTCCTCATCCGGGAAATGGCAGCGAACCGCGTCGCGCACATTCGCGCGAAGTTCATCAAGCGTCTCGCCCTGCGTGAAGATCGATTGACCTAGGGCGCGAGCGGTCAGACCGCTCTCGGGGTCTTGCTCGACGACGAAGATGATCTCAGAGGCCATATGGGATGATAGCCCTCACGCCGCAGCACGAAGGCTGACGCGCTCGGCACCGCGGATCATCGCGCCGGCGACGGCGTTGAGCGCCGCAGCCCAGTCCTGCGCCAGCTGGTCGTTCCACACGGGGCCGGCGGTGCGGGCGAGGGCGTCGATCATCGTGTCGCGCACGACGGGGTAGTGCTCGGGACGCGCACCGTACTTGACGTGCCGCTCGCCCATGTCCATCAGCGGGGCTTCGAGGGCCGCGAGGTTGTCCGCGTGCTTCACCACGAGTCCCACGGCGGCGAGCAGGTGCCCCTTCTGGGCGGCCATGTCCTTCGGGAACAAAGTGCGGAGCTGCGGGGCCTTGGCGAAGAGCAGGGCGTAGAAGGTGTCGATGAGTTCGGCCCCTTGCGGTGCGAGCAGAGCGTACGAATCGCGGATGCGCTGGACGGAAGGCGATGCGGTCATGGCGGTCTCCTTTGGTGCTTCTATCGGGCCATGCGGGACGTCCGTTGAGCGATGTCAGGAACTTTCGGACACCTTCGAATGGCGGCGCACCGCCGGCACGTTTGGCTCTCTCTCCATCTGGTCTTCGGTACCATGCGCCCGACTCACGATCACTCATTTGTCGCAGACTCCCACCAATTCCCCTACCCAGGCGACTTCCGGGCACTTCTTGCGGCCGGATGGGGGATCGTCCTTCGTGGACCACGGCCTTCAGCCGGGCGATCAGGTGGGGCCTTACAAGCTGCTGCAACTGATCGGCGAGGGCGGCTTTGGCAGCGTCTTCATGGCCGAACAGTCTTCTCCGGTGCACCGCCGGGTGGCGGTGAAGGTGATCAAGGTGGGGATGGACACGCGCCAGGTCGTGGCGCGGTTTGAGGCCGAGCGTCAGGCGCTGGCGATGATGGATCATCCGAACATTGCGCGTGTTCTCGATGCAGGTGCGACGGCGCAGGGTCGCCCGTACTTCGTCATGGAGCTGGTGAAGGGTCTGCCGATCACGCGGTACGCGGACAAGGAGCGGCTGACGGTCCCGCAGCGGTTGGCGCTCTTTGAACAGGTGTGCAACGCCGTGCAGCACGCGCACACCAAAGGCGTGATGCACCGCGACATCAAACCGAGCAACGTTTTGGTGTCCACGCACGACGGCGAACCGTTTGCCAAAGTGATCGACTTCGGGATCGCCAAGGCGACCGACCACCGGCTGACCGAACGGACCCTCTTCACAGACTTCCGCGCGATGGTCGGCACCCCGGAGTACATGAGCCCGGAGCAGGCCGAGGGCTCGCTCGATATTGACACGCGCACCGACGTGTATTCGCTGGGGGTTCTGCTGTACGAACTGCTGTGCGGCGCGACACCATTTGACGGGCGGCGGCTGCGTTCGGCGGCGTACGCCGAGCTGGCACGGATCATCTGTGAGGTGGAGCCGCCGCGCCCGAGCGCCCGGGTGAGTCAGGACTCACCGCAAGATGAGGTTCCCAAGGAGGACACCGGGCGTGAGCGTCTGGGCCAAGATCGCTCCGAAGGCCTCGGGCGATCGCCGGCGCACGATCGCGGGACGGACCCGAGAAGCCTGTACCGGGTGCTGCGGGGTGATCTCGACCGGATCACGATGAAGGCCTTGGAGAAAGACCGGCGTCGGCGGTACGAGTCGCCCAGCGCGATCGCAGCGGACATCCGTCGGCACGCATCGGGGGAACCGGTGTTGGCGGTGGCGCCGACGTGGCGCTACCGCGCGAGCAAGTTCATCCGGAAGCACCGAGTTGGAGTGGCCGTGGCGGCGGCGGTGGGAACATCGCTGATCCTGGGGGCAGGGGTTGCGACGTGGGGGTGGTTCGAGGCGGCTCGGGCACTGGAGGAAGTCCACCAAGCGGCACGCGAGAAAGCCGAGCTTGACGTGTACCAGCAGGAGTTCGGGCGGGGTTGGGTGCTTTACAACAACGGGAAGCACGACGAAGCCATCCCGGTGCTGCGGAACGCGCTCAGCGGCCTCGAGAAGCTGATCGGCCCGGGCAGCCGGGAGTATCAAGGGCGGGCGGCGCATTTCGGCGAGATGGTGTTCGGATGCGGGTATCAGGCCGAGGGGATGGAGGTGTACCGGCGCGTGCTGGCTCAACGGCGTCAATTCTTCGGTGACGGCGACCCGTGGACGGTGGGGTTTTTCATCCAGATTTCGCATTCGGCGGGAACCGCCGAGGGCTGGGATGTGCAGCGGGCGTACCTCGAGCAGGGTGTCGAGATCGCACGGGCCCAGATGCCGATGGGCGATGAGACGCGGAGCCACATCATCGGAACGCTCGCGTGGTGGTATCGCTACCACGGGGTGCCGAGCGCCATCAGTGTGTACCGCGAGTTTCTGGATAATCTTCTCGCGGAAAAGCCGCAGCGCTTGGAGGAGATTCAGACGGCGCGAGACGCGATCGACGCGCTCAACAGCGCGGTGCCGATGCCACCGACGGAAGCGCCGCCGGCGTTTAGGTCTTCCGACAGCGACGAGAACGGGAACTGACCGGCATATCAGGTGCGAATCATCGACGGTTCGGGCGGCGAACGTCTCTCATTTGGTCCACACAGCACGCAGCGCCGCGTCGAGCGGGTCGGGCTCGATGGCGGACTTCTCGTTCACCCGCTCGATGACGGCGAAGCCGTCCTTGACGTCCTGGTCGTTGCCCGTCTGCCACCCGAGATAGGTGAGGAGCAGGCCGGCATCGCGGGCGACAAGAGAATCACGCTCGGACCGTGCCCGGAGCTGGGCGCGGACGGTGTCGAGGCGCTCGCCGCGGGGCAGGAGGTCGGTGGAGTAGCGGGCGGCGATGAGTTCGGGGTAGGCGCGGAGGGTGTTGCGGAGATTCAGCGCCGCCGAGAGGTACATGCCCGCGGCGATCTGGGCGTGCATGCGACCGGCGGCGGCCATCGGGTCGCCGGCCCGGAGCGAAAGGGCCAGCGCGAAGCGTTCCTCAGCGTCGAACCAGCGGCCCGACTTCAGGAAGTCCTGGCCTTTGGTCATGTGCGTCTGGAACAGTTCGTCGGCGCTCTTCT
>CAYZFW010000127.1:0-7081 GCA_964477615.1 uncultured Phycisphaeraceae bacterium
CCACCGAGGCGAGCGGAACCGCGACCATCCAGAAGATGGTCGACGGCAAGAAGACATACACCGACGCCAAGAACCTGAACATCAACACCACCCGCTCCACCGACCCATGCGCCGTGTACGACGCGCTGCGGGCCAACGGCGTGGCCGAGATGATCGTGAAGTGGGGCAAGAATGAAGCGGGCGAGAGCATGGGTGCTCACGCGGTGTTCGTCGCGGAGATCGAGAAGACCATGCGGGCCGATGGCACCGTGGACTCGTGGCGGGCCCGCGTGATCGATGACCCGAAGCAGGATGGCGTCGCCGCGGAGAACCGCTCGTACTGGCTCTCGTTCCGGTCGGACAACTCGCTGAAGGGCTACGGCGCCGGGGCCGCGCTGATGGGGTTCATGATCGAGAACGTGGTGCCGACGCCCGGCACCGGCACGCTGCTGATGCTGGCGGGCCTGGTCGCCGCCCGCCGCCGCGACGCCTGAAGCCTTGACGCCTCACGGTTCACAAGGGAAGGAACACGCGAGGCACACAGCCTCTTCTCACGAACGGCGGGCGCTCCACTCGGGGCGCCCGCTGTTTTCGTTCACGGAGATGAGTATCCGGTCCGGATTCCCCTTTGTAGAGGCTTGCATCGCTCGGTCAACGCAAAGCCCCCGCCGATCAACGGCGGGGGCTTGTGGAATTCAGTTCAACTCAGGCAGCAGCGCCGCTCAGCACGGCAGGCCGAAGCGCCCGAGGAAGATGGTGAGGTCGACGACGTTCACCTGGCCGTTGCCGTCGAAGTCGCCGCCCGTGCCGGGCGCGATGGGGTTGCCAAACTGACCGAGGAAGATGGTGAGGTCAACGACGTTGACCTGGTTGTTGCCGTCGAGATCGCCGACGCAGGCAGGGGGCGCGGCGGTGGTGAAGATGCTGGGATTGGGCGATCCGGCGGTCGTGGCTCCGTTGGAGGCCACCACGCGCCAGTAGTAGGTGGTGTTGGCGCTCAGCGTGCCGCCGGGGATGGCCTGGCTGGTCGAGGCGGTGGTGTTGGAGTAGATGAGCGGCGGGGTGAAGGAGAACTGGGTGTCGACCTCGACGAGGTACGAGGTGGCACCCGACGAGGTGCCCCAGGTGAGGGTGACAGGGATGGCCACGCCGGTAGCGCCGTTGGCGGGCGAGGTGAGGCTGAAGGCCCCGGGCGGCGGGACGGGCGTAATCGAGAAGTTGGCGTTGTTGATGTCGAAGAAGATGCTGTTGTCACCCTGCACCTTGATGCGGGCGGTGGTGGTGTTGATGCCCGGAAGTGTGACGACCTGCGAGCCGTCGTTGGGGGTGGTGGTGAGGAGCGTGGGGAAGGTGTTCCCGCCGTCGGTGGAGAGGTAGATGTCGACGTTGGCGCAGTTGACGGGCGAGGCGGTGGTATTGGCAACGTTCCACGTCACGGTCATGGAGCCGGAGAACGAGCCACCGGCGGAGTTGTTCGAGGTGACGGTGAAGGGTCCGGCGGCGTTGGTTGTCTGGAAGGAGTAGTCGGCGAAGCCAGTCCCGCCGCCAGTCGCGACGTTGTCACGCACGGTGACGCGCCACGACATGTTGCGGGTGGTGGTGGGCAGGATGTTGCCCAGCGTGCTGCTGCCCCCGGCGAGGATGGTGCCCAGCGGCGGGACGAAACGGGTATTCGAGATGGTGGGGTTGAACGAGCGGCAGATGGGGCTGGAGCCGTTGTCGCCAGTGGTGAGCGCGGTGGCGGCGCCGAGGTTGCGCTGTTCCCAGCAATAGGTGATGGTGTTGCCGTCGGGGTCATTGCCGGAAGCGACGAGCTCGAAGGGGGTATTGGCTGGGATCGTGAGGCCCGCAGGCGAAGTCACGGTCACCGTGGGGGTGTTGTTGCCGTTGGCGATGAAGGCCTGGCAGGCACCGGTGCCGTTGATATGGTTGGTCATCTGAACGATGCTCTGGAACGAGAAGTAGGCGTCCGAGTTCGACTGGAGGTCGTCGCTGCCGCAGATGCCGGCGTAGGCCTGGATGGTGGAGCCGGAGCCGGGCTCGTAAGCGTTGGCCGCCGATCGCTGTCCGACGCAGCCGCCGTTGGAGGTGTTGAAGGTGTGCGAGCCGCCGAACTGGTGGCCCATCTCGTGGGCGACGTAGTCGATCCAGAAGGCGTCGCCGGTGGGCGAGGGCGATCCGGTCACGCCGCGGGCTTTGGAGCCGTTGACGCAGACCACGCCCAGGGTGGCGACACCGCCGCCGCCAGTGGAAAAGACGTGCCCGATGTCGTAGTTGGCGCTGCCGATGGCGGAGTCGCACCTGGTCTGGTTCTGTCCCAGCATGGCACCACCGTTGAAGTTGTCATAAGGATCGGTCCCGGCGTTGGTGAAGACGATGTTGGAGTTGTTCGCGACCAGTTGCAGGCGGACGCCGAGTTCCTTTTCGTACACCCCGGTCACCCGGTTGATCGCTGAGACGATGGCGTTCTGGCCCGCCGTCACCGTCCCGCCGAAGAACGCGGTGTATTCGCCGGTGGCGGCGTTGGCGAGGCGGTACGTCCGAAGCCCTGCGGCAGCGCGCTCACCGGCAACGGGCTCGGGCTCGCGCGTGCCGTACTGCTCGGCGAGGCGGCGGGCGAAGCCCTCGTTCTCCGGCTGCATGTCGGCCCCGCACATCCAGCCGTCGCGGCCCATGTAATCGCGCTTGTAGTACGACGAGTACATCGTGTTGTCGAACTTGGTCCACGGATCGATGAACACCGAGCCGCTGGGTGCCAGCACCATGGCTCGGAAGCCGATGGGGCCGATATCGAGCCGCACGCTGGAGGCGTCTTCATCGATCCCCACGCCGGCGTAGGTCTTGATCGAGGGGAACTGGGCCGCGAGGTCGGGGTGCATCACCTGCGTCTCGACGACGCTGAACCGCTTGAACGAACCGTCGGGCATCGGCAGCGCGATGAACACGGGCCGGGTGACCGCGTCGGGGGTGAACTCGGCGGGCGCGCGTTCGAGCTGACGCTGCATCGCCGCAGGATCGAGCACCAAGCGCTGGGCGATCTGGGGTCGCACCATCGCCTCGGCGCCCGCACGTTCCTGGGCGAACTCGTCGACCAGCGTCCACACCCCATCGGGCGAGACGCGGGCGTTCTGAGGCTTTGCGTCCTGCGCGAACGCGGAGCCGACGATGGACAGAACGATGGCCGAGGTGAGGCACAGGGCCTGGGTTCGGGCGGTCATTGGCACTTTCTCTCGCTCAGAGTGGTGACGGCGCAACAGGGCCGCAACGCGACCCCACGAGAACAAAGGTAATCCACAGTCGGCCGTGGGGAAGGTGAATTCCCCTGTATTGCCCTTATTTGGCTTGTGTTGGGGGCAGGCACGCCCGCGGGACACGCGGGCGAGGGCCGAGAACCGAGCCGCTCAGCAGCGGTCCGGACCCGCGGGCGCGGCCACCAACTCGTCACCTTCCGAAAGCCGCCGCCGGAACATCTCGATGACCATCTGAAAGCAGATGGCGGAGAGCGCCGGGTCGTAGCGGTGGCCCTCGTCGCGGATGAACGCGTGCTGGGCGTTGAACTCATGCCACTGGTAGCGCGTGCCGGCCTTCTCCAGCGCATCGACGATGACCCGCCGGCTTTCGTAAGGGATGTGCGGGTCCTGCCGACCGAAGATCAGCAGCAGCTCCCCGGTGATCTCACGCACCCGGGAAAGCGAATCGTCGCCGCCCTGGCCGAGGGAACCCTTGTGGATGTCGGTGGGGTAGAAGCACGCCGCGGCGCGGCAGCGTTTGTCAATCGCGGCTCGGAAGGCGAGGTGCCCGCCGATGCAGATGCCCATCGCTCCGAGCCGCCCGGTGCAGTTGGCGTGAGAACCCAGGAAGTCGAAGCACGCCCGTGCGTCGGCGTCGTACGCCGCGACGGTCTTGCCAACCTTGTCGGCGTTGCCGCGCTCGGCACCGGCCTGGTCGTAGGCGAGCACGCAGCCCGGGGCTTCGAGGTCATGGAAGATCTCCGGGACGGCGACGACCAGCCCGTGGCTGGCGAGGGCCGCGGCGGTGCGCCGGATCGGGGCGGTCACCTGGAAAATCTCGGAAAAAAACACCACGCCTGGGTACCGCCCCGGTGCCGCCGGTCGCGAGACGTACACCCGCATGGGACCGGACGGTGTGGCGAGATCGACGTGCTCGTTGTCGAGGATGACCATGGGCCGCAGGATACCCGAGGGAGAACACCGGCCTGTCGAATACGATGCGGGCGTGCGGCGACGTTCTCCCTTGTTCATGATCATCGGCGCGTGCCTGGGGGCCATGCTGTCCGCCTGCGAACGCCCCGCGCCGCCGCAAAGCCAGGACGCCACAAAGCCAGCGAAGACGCGACGCCTCGCGGTGCTCAGCCCGGCCCTGGCCCAGACCCTGCGCGACCTCGGGGCGGGCGATCTCATCGTGGCCCGGCACGGATGGGACTCGTTCACGCCGCAAAGCACCCCCCCGGTGGGCAACGAGGGAGGCATCGACTACGAGTCGCTGCTGAAGGTGGCACCGACCCACGTGGTGATGGAGGCAGGGGCGAAGGAGCCGCCCGCGCGGCTGACGGAACTCGCTGGCGCGAACGCGTGGCAGATCGTGCGCGTGCCCAACCTCACCTTGGGCGACATCGCACGTGGCACCGACGCGCTGACGGACGCCGCGGGCATCGACCCGGCGGTCGCGGCCAGCGTGAGAAGCAGGTTCGAGGCATCGTTCGCCGCGGTGCCCGGGCTGCAAGAGAAAGCCGGCCGCGTGCTCATCCTGATCGGCACCGACCCGCCCGCGCTGGTGGGGCCGGGGTCATTTCACTTCGAGATGGTCGAGCGCCTCGGCGCCGACGCGATCCCGGACAACGGTGCGCCGTTCATCCAGTGGTCGGTGGAGAACGTGCTGAAGGCCGACCCGGACACGCTCGTGCTGCTGGCACCCGGCGCATCGAGCAACGATGCGATCAAGAACCTCGGCCCCCTCAAGAAACTCAATCTGCGCTGCGTCCGGCGTGGTGCTGTGGTTGTCATCACCAACCCGAAGTGCCACCTCCCCGCCACTTCGCTCGGCGAGATCGCGACCGAACTTCGGACCCGGCTTGAAGACTTGACCGCGATGCAATCCGCCGAGGCTGCCACGGGAAAGGGCAGGCCATGACGCAGCGGGCGATGCGTGTGGTGCTGGCGCTCGCGGTGGTTCTCATCGCCGCGATGGCCCTGAGGCTGCTCGTCACCTCGGGTGGCTTTGAGTGGCCGCCCAACTGGACCATTTTCGACCTCCGCGCCCACCGCGCCGTCTCCGCCGCCGCCGTGGGGGCCGCGCTCGCCGTCAGCGGCGTGCTGCTGCAGGCGACGCTGCGCAACCCCCTGGCGAGCGAGTACGTGCTGGGACTTTCTGCGGGCGCGGGGCTTGGTGTGGTGGTGGCGACATACGTCTCGTTCCGCGTGGCGGGCGCCATCGTGAGCGACAGCCCGCCGGTGTACGCCCCGGTGCTCGGGGCGGCCGCGGCGCTGGGATTGGTGTATCTGCTGGGCCGGCGCGGCGGGCTGATCGATCCGGCCACGCTCATCCTCGTCGGCGTCGTCGTCGGCATCGTGTGCAGCGCCCTCACCACGCTTGTGCAGCACCTGCTGCCCGATCAGGGCCTCGCGGTGTACACGCGCTGGCTTATGGGCAGTATCTCCAGCGACACGCCGTGGCCCCGCGTGTGGGGTGTTGCAGCGCTGGCGGTGCTCGGCACCGCGGCGGCCACGTGGCTGGGGCCATCGTTCGATGCCGCCTCACTGTCCGACGACGAAGCCCGGAGCGTGGGGCTGAACCTGCGCCGCCTGCGCGTCATCGCGCTCACGCTCGCGAGCCTGCTCACCGGTGCGACCATCCTGCTGGCCGGCCCGATCGGGTTCCTTGGCCTGGTATGCCCGCACCTGGTGCGCCGCCTGGCCGGCCCGCGCCACCGCGGGCTGATGGCCGGTTCGGGACTTTGCGGGGCAGCGGTGCTGCTGCTGGCCGATGCGGGCGTCACGCTCCTCACACTCCCCAGCGGGCACATGCCCGTCGGCGTGCTCACCGCGCTGATCGGCGGGCCCATGTTCATCGTCCTTCTGCGGCGCGGCGTCGGCACCACCACCACAGGGGGCCGCGCGTGAGCCTGCGACTGGAGAGCGTGTGCTTCGCTTACCCCGCGCCGGTCGGCCCCGCGCGGCGTGTTCTGGACACGGTCTCCCTCGATCTCGCCGCTCACCCACCGGGCGTGACAGCGGTCGTCGGGCCCAACGGCGCAGGGAAATCCACGCTGCTCCGTCTCATGCTGGGCGTCCTCCGCCCCACCACCGGTCGCGTGCTTCTCGGAGAAACGGACGCCCACCGCGCACCGCCGCTGGCAAGGGCGAGGCAGATCGCGTACATCGCGCAGGAGCCGCTCGTCAGCGCTGCCCTCAGCGTGCGCGAGGTGGTCGCGCTCGGCCGCTTCGCCTCCCGACCAAACGACGACGCGGTGTTCCGCGCCATGGACCGACTCGACATCCTCGACCGGCGCGACGACCCCTTCGCGACCCTCAGCGCCGGCCAGCGGCAGCGTGCTGCGATTGCCCGCGCACTGGCGCAGCTTGATCTCGCATCGCCGAGGCGGGCGGACGTCGAAAAGCCCCCCACCGCCGGTCGCGTGCTCCTCGCTGATGAGCCGCTCAGCGCCCTTGACCCCGCGCACGCCGCGGCCGTATGCGACGTGCTCCGCGAGAGCGCCGCCGCGGGCGTCCACGTGGTCGTCGTGCTTCACGATCTCACCGCCGCGGCCCGCGTGGCCGACCGCGTGCTGATGCTCGACGCCACCGGCAAACCCGCCGCACTGGGCCCGACGCCCGAAGTCCTAAGGCCAGATCGTCTGAAAGCGGTGTTCGGCGTGGGCTTCGAGGTGCTGGAAGCCGCCAGCGGGCGTGTCGTCGTCCCCGCTGCCTCGGCCACCTGAGCCTCCGGATCGCGCGTCTACCATCCCCGGCTCATGCAAGGTAACTACCACCTCATCCTCGTTCTCATTTTCTTCGCGTTCTCCGCGTTGTCGTGGCTGATCGGGAAACTGCGCGAGCAAGCGGCCATCAAGAAGGCACGCGAT
>CAYZFW010000128.1:0-7079 GCA_964477615.1 uncultured Phycisphaeraceae bacterium
CTTCGTCCCTTCTCCCCCCGGCAAGGACTGCACGTCCGGCGAGGGGATGTGCGTGCCCTTCGAGCGACACTCGCCCACAGGGATCGACGCGTGGGCGCTGTCGCGCTTCAACGCTCTGAGCGCGGAGGTGCGGAAGGCGTTCGACGAGTACAACTTCCGCGCCGCCGCGGTGGCGATCTTCGACTTCTGCAACGAGACGCTGAGCAGTGTGTACCTCGCGGCCATCAAGGACCGGCTGTACTGCGACAAGGCGGATTCGGTCCGCCGGCGCACGACACAGTCGGCCCTGTGGGACCTCACCGACGGCCTGTGCCGACTTCTGGCCCCGCTGATGCCGCACACGGCGGACGAGGCGTGGCGCAGCCTGCACAAGAACCCCGGTGCCGACCAGAGCGTCCACGTCAAGACCTGGATCGACTCGTTCCCCGTGCGCTGCGACGACGAGGCGTGGACCAAAGCGATGGCCGCCCGCGACGCTGGGCTCAAGGCGCTCGAGACGGCCCGGCAGTCCACCGACCTCGACAACCCGCTTGATGCCGGCGTGGTGCTGCCCGATGCCGACGGCACGCTCGCGAAGTTCGACCTCGCGGACCTGGCGGACCTGATGGGTGTCAGCCGCGTGACGCTCGACCGCGCCGCGACGACGGCCCGCGTGATCGACCTGCGCGACCAGCCGCGGTGCGATCGCTCGTGGAAGCGCGACGGGACGGTGAAGGCACGTGCCGACGGCGGGATGTTGAGCGAGCGCGACGCCGTGGCGGTCGGTGTGGCGTAAGACGTGCTTTCACCGCGGAGGCGCGGAGAACGCGGAGTGATGCAGTGGACGTGAGGTTTGGCAGACGGGAAGCGGATGCGAGAATCGCCCGCGCTGTCCAGTGTCCACACTCTATCCGCTACACCCTCGACGACGATCCTCCGCGCACCTATCGCAGCGATCACGCCGCAGCGAGGCGCGCCGTCGCCGGCTTTCGCGTCCAGCGCCGGATCAGGATCGCGGCGATCAGCAGCAGCGCGACACCCGCGAAGATCGGCAGCACGACGGCGAGGAAACTCAGCAGCGCGCCAAGGGCGTTCTCGATGGTTGAGACCAGCGGGTTCAACACGCCGCCGGTGGTGATCGTGGACGCGGCACGGGCAGCGACGGTCGTGGCCTGTACCGCGCCCGCCGCGGCACCGCCGGTGAGCAGGGCCGCGCCGTGCGAGAGGATCGGGGGGACGTCGGTCACCACGCCCATCGTGGCCATAGCGGCGAACGCACCGGCGATGACGGCCAGCGGCGTCGCGATCGCGTCCAGCGCGTGATCGATCCACGGGACGTAGTACCCCGCGATCTCCACCAGCGCGGCGAGCGAGAGAGCTGTCACGGCGGAGGTCGAGCCGATCCACGCCCAGTTCTCGCCGGGCGTCACGAGGCCGAGCTTGGCACCCACGCTCAGCGCAACCAAGGGTAAGAACACCCGCAGCCCGCAGGCGGCGGCGAGAGCGATCCCCATGCAGATTGACACGATGAGTTCCACATTGGCTTGTTCGGCACGTGGGGATCGGGGTTTCAGATGGGCGACCGGAACCCGAACAGCCGCGGCTACGCCGTACACTGGCGTCATGATCCAACTCTCGCCCATCGAATGCCGCGTGCTGGGGACGCTGGTGGAGAAGGCCCAGACCACGCCAAACCAGTACCCGCTGACGCTCAACGCGCTCACGGCGGGGTGCAACCAGAAGAACAACCGCGAGCCGCTGCTGGAGCTCTCGGACGACGAGGTGCTGGAGGCGGTCGATTCGCTCAAGGGCAAGTCGCTGGTGCGCGAGGCGATCCTGACGGGCAGCCGCGTGAACAAGCTCAAGCACGTGATGCGCGATGCGCTGCAGATCAACGTCGCAGAGATGGCGGTGCTGACCGAGCTGCTGCTGCGCGGGCCGCAGAGCCCGGGCGAGCTCAAAACCCGCTGCGAAAGGCTCGTCCCATCTGGAACGACGCCCGGCGTGGGTTCGCCCGAAGCGGTGCTGGAAGTGCTGTCGGGCCTGATGAAGCGTGACGAGCCGCTGGTGCGGCACCTGGGCCGTCGCCCTGGCGAGCGGGCCGACCGGTACGCGCAGCTCCTGTGCCCGGACCTGCACCCGCTCGACGCGGCTCCGAGCGCCGCGGGCGGCGGAGCGATCTCATCGGCCGCTGGGCGTGTGGACGCGGCATCGCTCGCCGAGCTTCTCGAACAGGTTGGTGCACTGACCTCGAAGCTCGAAGCGATGGAGCAGCGGTTGGCGCGGCTGGAGGGGCGTTGACGCCGATGCGGCGCGCGGCTCCCCCCCGCTACGCTCCGACGTGACCATGAAGCGCCTGACCCTCGCCCACTCGCCCGATCCCGACGACGCCTTCATGTGGTGGCCTTTGGGCGTGCCGGAACTGGGCATGAAGCCCGAGATCGACACACGCGGGTTCGCGTTCACCCCCATCGCGGCGGACATCCATGACTTGAACGTGCGGGCCGTGGAACGCGCCGATCTGGACATCACCGCCGTCAGCATGTTCGCGCTGGCGCACGCTTCGGACAAGTACGTCATGACGTCCTGCGGCAGCAGCATGGGCGACGGCTACGGGCCCAAGGTGCTGGCGATCACGCCGCGGCCCGCCGACTGGCTGGGGTCCGATGGGATCACCATCGGGGTGCCCGGCGAGCGCACCAGCGCGTTTCTCGTCCTGCGGCTCATGCTTGGCTTGGCGTTCCGGCTCCGCGCGATGCACTTCCGCGAGATCATCCCGGCGCTGCTTCGGGGCGAAGTGGATGCGGGTCTCGTTATCCACGAGGCGCAGGTGACGTACCAGGATTCCGGGCTGCACCTCGTAGCCGACCTTGGTGGGTGGTGGAAGCAGCAGACCGGGCTGCCGATGCCGCTGGGCGCCAACGCCGTGCGCCGTGATCTTGATTTGCGTTTCGGTGCGGGCACCTCGCGCGAGGTCGCGGGCGTGTTGCGGGACTCCATCGAATACGCTCTCGCCCACCGCGAGCGCGGGCTGGACTACGCGATGCGCTTCGCCGGCGAAACGCCACGCCACCTCGCTGACCGCTTCATCGGGCTTTATGTGAACGACCTCACACTCGACATGGGCCAGCGCGGCGAAGAGGCGATCCGCACCCTGCTCGGCAAGGCGGCGGACGCTGGGCTGGCCCCTCGGCTCGACCAGATCGACATCGTCCGGGCTTGAACGGGTGCGCGGCCGACCGTGCGGCGTGTGCGGCCTTTGCCGACCGGTTCCGCAGCTTCCATAGTCGATTTTCTTGCTTTCGACCGCACCATCCCGCTACCCTTGTGAAGCGTGGGAACGGCCGATGACGGCCGTGCGACACCGGCATGGTTGAGCCCCCTCACGCCCGACACTCCGGTTCTCGGAGCGTCGCCAGCGCGTCGCTCACGGATTGAATCGTTGCAAGGACCGGCATGACCCAGGCGCCCACTCAGTCGTTCACAGCACAGAACTACTCGCCGCCGACGGTGACGCAGTTCAGCGTGTTCCTCGACAACCGGGTGGGGAAACTGCTGGAACTGCTCGGGACCTTCGAGCAGGACCCGGTGTGCCAGGTGTGCGCCTTCACAGTGCAGGAATCCAGCGACTACGCCGTGGTGCGGATCGTGACCAACCACTCGGCGACCGCCCGTCAGATCCTCCGCCAGCACCGGCTCCCCTTCTCCGAGAAGCAGCTGCTGGTGGTCGAACTGCAATCGCAGACGGGCCTTTCGCGGATGTGCCTCACGCTGCTGGGGGCGGAACTGAACATCCACTTCGCGTACCCGGTGATGCTCAAGCCCGCGGGGATGCCCAGCGTTGCGCTGAGCGTGGACGACCTGACCCTCGCCGGGCAACTGCTTCGGCGGAAGGACTTCCGGCTGCTGGGCGAGTGCGATCTGCCGCGGCCGGCGGCGTGAGTATCTGCAGACGCCACTCGAAGCAGCTCGCTGCTGCCCAAGAATCGCGGCGCTCAAGCGTCTCCGGCGGTTCCATCTGGACGAGACCGGAGTTGAATGAGTCTCGCCCGCTCTCGCTTTCGCAAACGCTGACAGATGAACAGCAGCACCACGGCGAACACGAGATTCAGCGCAATCATTCCCCAGACGCGCGAAGAACCACCGAAACGATCAAGGGGTCCGATTAAATAAGCAAACACTGCCGCCACCACCCAGAACACAACCAGTGTCACAGGCAGCCACAGAAAAACAGCTCTCCGTAGTCTCAACCACTTCAACTCTGCCGTGGCGTCGTGCTTCATGGCGTACTCCGATAGTCGTGCCCTCATTGGTTGCCGGGAATCGTCGGCCAAATCCCCTCGGGACAAGGCACACCCTCGCACTTGGTTCGACAACACGCGATATCTCGTTCGACCTGCATCATCTGAAGTGCAAGGAGCCTCGCCTCCTGATCCGCAATTGCTTGGAAAGCGGCGAGTGCTGCCGCAACCGTTGCTTGGAACGTCGCGCGGGCCGTTGCGAGCGCGGAATAGTAGGACGACATCGCGATGCTGGTACCGATGATGATCTCAGCGCACGCGGCGACCACAATCAGGGGCGCGAGCCAAGGAATCGCGGGACCAGTTGCGCCAACCGCAACACAAGCCCCTGCCGCTACCGAAGCTTGTAGAGCGAGGGCCGCCACAAGGTTCGCCTCAGCTGAGGCAACGGCTGCAGCATGCGCCGTTGCCGCTGCAAACAGAGCATTGACAAACGCAGTTCGCGCCGCCTGCACCCGCTGATCGCTCTCTCTGAAGCCGATCAGCGATCTCGGCATACTTGATTCTGCAAGCCTCTGCACACGCTGTAAAATCAACTTCTTCGGGCACAGGCGGCCTCGCCTCGTACTCATCCTCTGCCAAAGCGTTGAGGTGGCCGCCGAACTGACCCATCGCCCAGCCGATCGGATCGAACTGCATCTCGGAAAGCAGGTCCCACCCGAGCACCTGATAGAACACAATCCTGTTGTACTCTGTGCCGTCGGTCAGCACTGTGCGAGTCGTCAAGCCCATCACAGCGAAGTCGCGGTTCCAACCACTGAGGATCGCCAGCACTTTTCCCATCTCGATCCGATTCGCTCCGGGCGGGAGCACGAATTGCGGACTGACAGACACATCAGCCAACCCGCTTGCTCGCACCTCAAAGGTGAACTCTTGATTGTCAGCCGTCGTGCCCCTGTACATCCCTCGCAACTGCACGGCGCGATCCAACCGATATTCGCAGTCAGCGTCGACGGCTGGTGCGACACCGAAGATCTCGGAGTGCAGAAACCTCGCCGTCGGGAGCCCGTCGGCGGGAAGATTCGCGTTTCCACCACCACCCGCAGACTGTGCGATTGCGAGGCGGGTATTCAGCGGATCGACCGCAATGGCGACGAGTGAAATGAAAAGCACGACGGAAGAGGCGAGACGTGACAGGTTGATCTTCGTGAACTTCGTGTCTGATCGCTCCAGTTGAACCAAAGGTAGCATAGTCGGCCTAATGCAATCTGTCAATGAGTATATAGCAAACACAATTCCACGTCATAACGTTGTGTGCAGGAAGGCGCTCCCAAGAGCTTTATGGTAGTAATTGGATTAGTGTGATGGGTTTGCACCGAATCCCTTCTCCGCCAGCCACCACCGCGGCTTCATGCGCGGGCCGGTGGTCAGGCCGAACTTCTTCATGCCGATCTCGCGGATCACCGCCGCGGCCTCGCTGGCCGAGTCGGTCACGATGAAACGGTCGAGGTCGGCCTGCTCGATGGTCCCTTCCTTCACCATGCGCTCCCGGAGAAAGTCGAGCATCGGCTGCCAGAAATCCCGGCCCATGAGCACCATCGGGAAATCGGCGATCTTCCCCGTCTGCACCAGCGTGGCGCACTCGAAGAGTTCATCCAGAGTGCCGAAGCCCCCCGGCAACGCCACGAACGCGTACGAGTACTTGACGAGCATCACCTTGCGGACAAAGAAGTAGCGGAACTCGAGGAAGTGATCGAGGTAGGGATTCGGATGCTGCTCGCGCGGGAGCTTGATGTTGCAGCCGACGGTGTGCCCGCCGACGTCCTTGGCACCGCGCGTGGAGGCCTCCATGATGCCGGGGCCGCCGCCGGTCATGACGGTGAAGCCGGCGCGGGCCAGTTCGGCGCCTAGAGATCGGCCCAGCGCGTAGTAAGGGTGCGTCTCGGGGAACCGGGCCGATCCAAAGACCGTCACGCACGGGCCGACAAAGTGCAGCGCCCGGAAGCCCATCAGCAGTTCCGCACCGATCCGGAACAGCCGCATCAGTTCCGATCCACGAGGCCCCGGCCCCTGCAGCAGCCGCCCCTCGGCGGGATCAACGGGCGACTTACCCCAGTGCGAGGCGTGCGGGTCGGTGCGTTGGGCGTGGATCGTCGTCATGGGTCATCAGAGCGCTGAGGGAGGCAGAGATTCACAGCGGAGCACGCGGAGATCGCGGAAGGATGCCGGAGAGAGGATAAGAGAACCAAAGAGGATGGTCTGAGGATCGTCGATAAAGCTCCGCCGCGCGAACAAGCGCTTGACGCACTCCCTGCCTGATCTGCAGCGGCGATCCTCGGTCGCCGCGCCCACTCGCAATCACTCGGGCAACCCGCTCGGCGGCTCGTCCATCTGCTGCGCCAGCGCCGAGCGAATGCCGGTGGTCAGTTCGATCGTGAGCGCCCCGAGCACCAGCGCCGCGACCGCGCCCTGGGCCACGCCCGCCCACGCGCACGCCGCCGCGACCAGCAGTTGGACCATCGACGACCCCGCGCTCACCGGGGCCGCGGCGCGCGTCCACGTGTGGCCCGCCAGCCGCCAGCCCAGCCATCGCCCGTCGCTGCTCCACAGCAGGGCCAGCGCCGTCAGCCATACAAACACACCCGTTGAAACCACGGCGTGCGGATCGATGGTGACCACGGTGAGGCACGCCAGCCCCGGAAACAGCACGGAATGAACCAGGTCAACGCCGCGGACCCGCGCGACGTGGGCAGGCCGTTCAGACCCGACGCAGAGCGCCAGCCCGACGAGCGCGGCCACCCCCACCACCGTCGCGGGCACCGTCCACAGGCCGACCATCGCCATGCACCCTCCCAGCGC
>CAYZFW010000129.1:0-3516 GCA_964477615.1 uncultured Phycisphaeraceae bacterium
GTCTTCCAGCACGCTGTTGGCCCGGCGGATCCACGGGCGATCGCGGCGCAGGTGCTTGATGTTCTGCTGGTCGAGGTTCACCCACGGGCTGACAGCGACCAGCGGCAGCGGCTCGCGGGTCTGCACATAGATGACATCGTTCACCGCGCTGGCCGGCGCGCCGTAAGAAGCGGGGCCGGGCAGACCGAAGACGCTCTCGCGGATCGGTGTGCGGGTGCCGACGGGCGTGCGCGGGATCCACAGGCGACCGTTCTGCGCGCGGCGGGGATCGTCCGGGCGGTTGCTGGGGTACGGGGCGGCGGTGACGAGGCGACCCTCACCCAGATCGCGGGTGTAGTCCGCCGAGATGTAGTCGGGGATGCGACCGCCGGAGCCGGAGGCCGAGGCGACAGCGAGCGCGAGCGTGCAGGCGGCCGAAAACAGCGCACAAACCTTGTTCATCTCTTTTCCCTCTGCGAGGTCCCGGATACGGAGCGCCGGACCCGCAAGGGCGGGACGCGCGGCGGTCGGCGACGCCGACATGAGAGCATGACCCGGAAACGCGTGAAATCAAGCGGTTTGGAGGGTTTGGCCCGTTTCTGAGGCGGCATAAACGGACCCGGACGCGGGAATCCCGCCACGGGCCGCCGTTATAGGGCCGTCAGGGTGTATAGGGGCGGACGTGAAACGCTGCAAGACGCAGGTGCTGGCGGGACATTGACGATTGGCCGACCGACCGCCGACCCGCCTCGACTCTCTCGTTCTTTCCCCGGGCTCAATGGTTGTGCCCGTCGAAGGCCCATCGGGTTGGTGCCGGAGGCCGCACAGGAAGTTGAACCATGTGTCAGACTTGCACCGCCTCGGCGACGCGCGCCGGGGCCACGGAATCCGCGTCGAACGCCGGGACCGCCGCGTTCGCTCAGCGGCTGGTTGATGTCCTCAACAGCGCCGGGCTTTCCATGATGATCTCGATCGGGCACCGCACGGGCTTGTTCGATGCCATGTCGCGCGGCGCGTGCCCGGAGACGCGCACGCCAGCATCATGGAGCAGCGGCGAACTCGCCAAGGCTTCGGGCCTGTCGGAGCGGTATGTGCGCGAGTGGCTTGGCGCGATGGTCACAGGGCGGATCGTCACGCTCGACGCAAGCGGCCATTACACCTTGCCCGCCGACCACGCGGCGCTGCTTACCCGCGCGGCCGAGCCGAACAACATCGGTGTCACCGCTCAGTGGGTCAGCGTGCTCGGACGAGTTGAGGACGATGTTGTCCGGGCATTCTCGCACGGCCGCGGCGTGCCGTACAGCGCATACGGGCGGCGCTTCCACGACGTGATGGCCGACGAGAGCCGCCAGACCACGATCCTGGCGCTCGACAGCGCCATTATCCCGCTCGTGCCGGGGTTGCACGAACAGCTCGAGCGAGGGATCAGTGTGCTCGACATCGCCTGTGGCAAGGGACTGGCGATGCTGCATCTTGCGAAGCGCTACCCGCGCAGCCGTTTCACCGGAGTGGACATGTCCGAGGAAGCGATCATGCTGGGACGCGACGAGGCCCGGGCCGCGGGCGTGCGGAACCTGGAACTGATCGTCGGCGACGTGACAACATTCGGCGCCAGCGGTGTCTACGACCTTGTAACCGGCTTCGACGCCATCCACGATCAGGCGCGCCCGGCAGAAGTGCTTTCGAACATCCGGCGAGTCCTCGCCCTGGGCGGTGTGTTCCTGATGCAAGACATCAAGGCCCGCACGTCTCACGCCGACAATCTCGACCACCCCATGGGCCCGTTCCTCTACACCATCAGCACGATGCACTGCATGAGCGTGTCGTTGGCGAACGGCGGGCCCGGCCTGGGCGCGGCTTGGGGACGCGAGAAAGCCCTTGAGATGCTTATCGCGGCGGGCTTCAGCGACGTTCGCGTCAACGAACTCGAGCACGACATGATCAACTTCTACTACGTGTGCAGGCCGGCTTCGGCCTGAACTACGGCACACGTCTTCGCGCGTTCACAACAGAGTGCGGCCCCGGCCCGATTGATCGCGCCGAGGCCGCTTGTCAGCGTCACTGGCAGGCGCCGCCGAAGCGCCCGAGGAAGTAGACCAAGTCGGCGGAGTTGACCACGCCGTCGCTGTTGAAGTCGGCGAGGCACGGCAGCGGGCGCGCCTGGAGAGCGATGCTTGCGACACTGACGATGCCGATGTCTTGGGCTTGTCCATCCTCCAGGGTCAAGGTCCATGCGCCCGTGCCTGAGAGGCCGCGGAAGAAGTCAGCGAACTCGGTGACGGTGTGGGTGCCGTTGAGGTTGCTCGATGACGGCGCATACGCCCCACTGGGCAGCGTCTCGGTCGACTCCAGCGGTGCCACAGCCGTGTGGATCGGGGTAGGGCCTAGAACGAACACATACGTACCGTTCAGGTTTGATGCTTGCCCGGTGCTGAAGGCACCGATCCGATTCAAGACGAGCGCCGTCGACGTGGTCGGTGACCCTGTGGGCGTGTAGGCGAGCCGGATGCGAAGGTCGCTGATGTACGTGTGGTTGATCGTGATGGTGAGCACCACGTCCTGGATCGGGTTGGCGACGTTGCTGGTGGTGGTCATGACCCGCGGCGCGCCATAGACGCCCGGCACGTTCGATGGGCCGTCGGCGATCACGCCGGGATTGCCAAAGGAAAAAGTCTGTGCGTGGGCTGTGGAGGCGGCCGAGAGCAGAGCGATCGTGGCGAAGAGTCGGCAAGGATTCATGGCTGGTCCTCTCTCAGGGGAGCAAGCGGGTGAGAAGCCAATCGGGTTCGTGCGAGGGGGGAGTTACTCAGCGGCCTTTCACTGCTTCCTTTCGGGAGCGCCGCGGCGGTGCCGGGCGTCACGGGCACGTTCCGCCGAAGCGCCCGAGGAAGAAGACCAGGTCAGCGGAGTTGACCACGCCGTCGGTGTTGAAGTCGGCGAGGCAGGGGAGGCGTCGGGCTTGAACAACGATGCTCACCGAAGTGACGGCACCGATGTCGAAGTGACCGCAATCCTCGACGGTGATTGTCCAAGTGCCCGTACCCGGCAGGCCTCGGAAATAGTCCGCGAACTCGACGGTCGGGAATGTCCCGCCGACTCTTTCGACCGGTGCGTAGGCCCCAAACGTCAGCGCGTCGAACGAGTTGGCGGCCGTGCTGAACGGGGTTGCGCCCGCCACGAAGGTGAAGTTCCCGTTCACTTCGGTGTCCTGGCCGACCGTGTTGGTCACGAAAGCGGTGATGGTGGTGGGCGATCCCGTTGGGGTGTACGACAGCCGGATTCGCAGGTCGCCCAGGTAAGTGTGGTTCAGGCCGATCGTCAGGACCACGTCCTGGATCGGGTTGGTCATGTTGCTGCTGGCGGTGAGGATCCGCGGGGTGCCGCAGCCGGCGTTGCCGGCGGTATCGTCGGGGATCGGGCCGGCACCGGTGAAGTAAAACGTCTGGGCTCCGGCGGGAGCGTGCATCAACGCGGCGGCGAGCAGTGCGAGCGGGATGTGGGTCTTCATCGTGATTCTTCTCATGAATGGGTTGGATG
>CAYZFW010000129.1:3526-7076 GCA_964477615.1 uncultured Phycisphaeraceae bacterium
CGGGCCCGGTCCACGCCTTCGGGTGGCCCGACGTTCCACGGTGGGCATGGACTCGCAACGAGGCCTGAATGGGCACTTCCCTTGATTTGACCTATCAGACAGGCTCGAGAACTCGGAGCGGCGCGCAACGAAGCCTCACTGGCACGCACTCCCGAACCGCCCGAGGAAGAGCGTCAAGTCCGCGGTGTTCACAATCCCGTCGGCGTTGAAGTCAGCAAGGCATGCGGGCGGGCGTGCCTGCACGGCGAGGCTGGCAGAGGTGACAACGCCAACGTATTGGATGTAGCAGTCCTCGAACGTAAGGGTCCACGTCCCGGTGCCCGGCAGGCCGCGGAACGAGTCGGCGAACTCGACTACCGGGAAGGTGCCATTGAAGTTGTTGGTGAATGGGGCGTACACGCCGTAGGTGAGGTTGTCGAAGTTCGTTGCCGCGGTATTGAAGGAAGTTCCTCCGAGCGCGAACATGAAGTTCCCGTTGATGTCGCTGCCCGATCCTGAAGAGGTTGGCGTCCTGACGTTCACCCGGTTGATCACCCACGACGTCGTCGCGATCGACGACCCCGATGGGGTGTACGAGAGCCGGATGCGAAGGTCGCCGACCCAGGGGTGGCTCGTGCTGATCGTGAGGACGACGTCCTGGATCGGGTTGACGGCGTTGCTGGTCGCCGTGAGCACGAGCGGGGTGCCACAGTTGCCAGCACCGCCTGGGCCGTCGGGGATCAGAGCCCCCCCACTGAAGTAGAAGGTCTGAGCGCTCACGCGCGGGTTCATCAAATTGACCGCCGCGAAGGCGGCGGCAAAGGCGAGGAAGGTGCGTGGTTTCATGCTTGGTCTCCGCAAGAGGATTCAGCGATGAGGATGCGTGGTTTAGGTGACGACTGCTGCAACGAGCCCAGCGTGTCGTCGGCGCGTCAGTGGCACGGACGGACCCACTTCACTCGACGTGCAACGACACGTCGAAGCGTGGGGTCGCTGGCTATGGCCATGCACAACCGCTCACGCCCGCTCTACTTGCGAAGACAGGAACTCGATTCCCTCACCCGAGACTCGCTTTTGCGCAAAAAGTCTGCCGCGGAGGGCGAGTTCGGAGTCTGTGCGTATCAAGACCGGCGCGGCGAATCTCCCAACGAAAGCCGGTAACGGGACGTCGATTCTCAATCCCACCGCTGGTGCAGGCTTCGACGCCTGGTGAAGGCACGAAACGACCCGACGGATGCTGCGTGTTGCAGGCTTCCGCGTGGCCGCTTTAGCAGACTCCGGCTCAACTGATCGGACCGAGGCCGCTCTCGCTCGTTACTGGCAGGTGTTGCCGAAACGCCCAAGGAAGAAGGTGAGGTCGGCGGAGTTGACGACGCCGTCGGTGTTGAAGTCGGCGAGGCACGGGAGCGAGCGGGCCTGAAGAGCGATGCTGGCGGAGGTGACGGTGCCGGTATCTGGCGTTGCGCCGTCCTCGAAGGTCAGGGTCCATGTGCCGGTGCCCGATTGCCCGCGGAAGAAATCGGCGAACTCAGTGACGGAGTGAGTGCCGTTGAGGTTGCTCGACGCGGGGGCGTAGGCACCGGTCGGCAGAATCTGCGTGTCGCCGAGCGGGATCGCCGCGGTGTGAAAGGGTGTCGCCCCCAGCACAAACACATAGGTACCGCTCAAGTTCGAGCTCTCGCCAACGCTTGTCGAACTGCTCGCGCCGGTCCGATTCATGATGATGGCGGTGGTCGTGGTCGGTGAACCCGCAGGCGTGTATGAGAGCTTCACGCGAAGATCACCGATCCAAGTGTGGTCCATCGTGACGGTGAGCACGATGTCCTGGATCGGGTTGGCGACGGTACTGATCGCGGTCATCACCCGTGGCGTGCCAAAGTTCCCAGCCGCCGACGACGTTCCGTCGGCGATCGCGCCCGGGTTGTTGAAGAAGAACGTCTGGCCCGGGGCGGTGTGGGCAAACGCGGCGAAGCAGGCAGCGACGACAAGGGCGCGGATGAAATGCATGGGAATCCTCACGAAGGGAAGGGGACAAAGGTGCAGCACGTTGCGACACGGGGCGAGTGAATCAGTACGAGATGTTCGACGACGGGTCGGACGATGTGATCGGGGCCGTGCTGGCGGTTCGATCGATCACGACGCCGTGGATGTTGCCTGCGAGCCCTGAGAAGTTCCCGGCGGCGTTTCCACCGCAGATGTTACGGATTACCGTGTTGCTGCCGCTGATGAGAGCGATGCCGTAGGTCGGGCTGTTCAGGCAGGTATTGGAATCGATGTTGTTGTAGGACCCGATGGCGACGATGCCGCCGAGGGTGGTGACGAATGCTTCGGGCTGGCCGTTGTTGTGGAGCTGGTTCTGGGCGATGGTGTTTCTGCTTCCCGACATGATGATGCCGGCGCGCAGGGAGCCGTGGACGGTGTTCCGCATGACCGTTGAGTTGGCTCTGACAGTGATGCCGTAACCCGGCGAAGCGGCGTGCCTGGCGACGTGGCAGTCGGTGATGGTGCAGTTGTTCCCCATGTTGAAGCCGTTGGGGAGGAAGGAGCCCGAGCCTCCGATGCCCAGGCCGCCGTTGTTGGTGACGGTGCACCGTGTGACCTGAACGTTGTCGCCGTTGAGATAAATGCCGCCGGTCTGACAGTCTGAGACGGTGCACTCCGACGCGCTGGAGCCGTTCCCGAGTTCGATGCCGCGGCCGTCGAATCCCTCGCTCGCGTCCGCGAGGGTGCCAATGACGGTGCAGCGATGGACGCGACAGGAACTTGCAGCGCCGATCCCCGAGCGTTTGTTCCGCGTGGCGACCGAGTCGCTGATTGTCGTGCCATCGGCGAGCGAGAATCCCGCCTCGGCGTTGGCGGTGGCGGTGCAATGCTCAACAAGCGCGGCACCGCTGGCATTGAAGCCGCCATCCCCAGGGATGAAGACCAGGCTCGACAGCGTGGTGATACCGACTTTCGAGTTCTCCAGTGCGTGACAGTCGGAGATGCTCGATGCGACGACGTAGAGACCAAAGGCGCAATCACGCACAGTGAGGCCGGTGAAGCGGCCGCCGCGGGCCGTGCTGTTAACGCCGATGGTGAAGCCGCTGATGGTTCCGTTGATGAGGCGGAGACTCGCTCCGCCGAGATTCTGGACGCCGTTGATGCTTGAGTCGCGGCCCGGGCCGGTGATGGCAAAGCCAGCGAGGTCGAGCGTGACATCGGCCGCGGCGACGGTGATGGCGTTGTCAGCCCCTGCGAAGACCTGGTCGGCCGTGAGGTAGTACACGCCGGACGCGGTGATCGTGTACGGGAGTGAGTCGATGGGTGTGCCCGGACGCACCTGATCGAGGGTCTTCAATGTCGGTGCCACGGGGCCCGGCGGGGGATCGAGCGGGCCCGCTCCGACCACCGAGCACACGCACACGACCAGCAGCAATCCACAAACCGCTCGTTCAATCGTCATGTTGGTCTCTCTTTCGCAATCCCCGAGCGGAAAGAGACTACCGCGCTTTCGTGCGCGTGCAATACCCCAGTACGCCACGGTGGCCCGCCGTCGATGTCGCGCGCGTCGTGACCGCGGGCGTGGAGC